>NZ_JBAVFI010000333.1:0-3241 GCF_049588175.1 Mesobacillus sp. | reverse complement strand
TAAGCGTCCACAGGACCAGGGTCTGTTCGGGATTGTCCAGGGTGGGGAATATGAGGAATTGAGGAAACAGAGCGCCAAGGACCTTGTGTCCATGGACTTCCCTGGCTATGCAGTCGGCGGATTGTCGGTTGGAGAACCAAAGGATGTCATGAATAGGGTTCTTGACTTTACTACACCATGGCTTCCAACAGATAAGCCTCGATATTTAATGGGGGTAGGTTCTCCAGATTCATTGATTGATGGTGCGATCCGCGGCATCGATATGTTTGACTGTGTATTGCCGACAAGGATTGCGCGAAATGGTACATTGATGACGAGCGAGGGACGACTAGTTGTGAAGAACGCCAAGTTTGCACGTGATTTTGGACCGTTGGATCCTAATTGTGATTGCTATACTTGCCGAAATTATAGCAGAGCATACATTCGCCACTTAATTAAAACAGATGAAACCTTTGGAATTCGATTAACTTCTTACCATAATCTCTATTTTCTGATAAACTTAATGGAGCAGGTCAGACAGGCGATCCGCGAAGACCGTCTCGGCGACTTTAGAGAAGAGTTCTTTGAGCAATATGGATTTAATAAGCCGAATGCTAAAAATTTCTAATAACCTGGCTTGTAATAGTGAAAGGAGGGGAAATGAATGGAAGGTTTAATAGGTACAGTATTCCCACTGCTACTAATGTTTGCATTGTTCTACTTTTTACTGATCCGCCCTCAACAGAAGAGGCAAAAAGCGGTTCAGACAATGCAAGGTGACCTGAAAAAAGGTGACAAGGTTGTCACCATCGGCGGTTTGCATGGATTCGTCGATGCACTTGATGAAGGCACTGTTGTCATTAAGTGTGGAGACGGAAGCCGTCTTACATATGATCGCGCTGCCATCCGTGATGTAACAGCATCATCGGGCGACATGCTTGCGAAGTAATGAAAAAAGAAGCGGATTTTGAATCCGCTTCTTTTTTATGCGCTTTTTCCTCCTGCGATGTTGACTCCTAAAATTCCACCCATCATCGCAGTTAATATATAGCACGTATGATAGATGAGCTGCTCAAAGGAGAATAAGCTGTCATATCCCAAAAATTGAAATAAAAAAATGATAAGGGAATAAACGAGACCTGTTCCTCCTCCAATCAGCCACCCCTTTTGCTTGCCATTCCCCCCAGTAATAAAACCGCCGATAAAAATGGATAAGAAAGAGATGGATGTCATTACATATTGAAGCGAAGATTCTTGGACTGAAGTGAATTTTAAAAGAAGAGAAAATATAAAACTGCTTACGACTGCCAATAAGAATATTGCAATCACACCGTAAAGGACGGCCTTTCCTAAACTCCTGGATTCCATTAACCCCTCTCCTCTCTAATCTGATTCCCTGAAACAGGGAATTGCCTAGTACAAGCATATTCAAGGAGATGAACAAATAGAATCAGTTTTTTATATGGATTTTTTAACATTGGCTGTTAATTTCCGGTCAAGGCACTCGATTTCCGCGGGCGGCCCGGGGAACGTTCGCGGCGCTTGATGCGCCTGTGAGGTAAAGAGTATAGAAATATTATTGCTTCCAGAAAAAATTCAGCAAATAATAGTATTTTTTATGTGCCAGGTAAAAGAATATAGAGGAATGCGTTGTGAAGGGTGGGAGAAAAGTGGAAGAATATTTGATCATTCTTTTTAGGACCTTGCTTCTTTACTTGCTGATCCTCGTGATATTTCGATTGATGGGCAAAAGGGAAATCGGCGAATTGAGCATTTTGGATTTTGTAGTGTATATCATGATTGCTGAAATGGCTTCACTCTCGATCGAAAACACAGAAGATCCCTTAATCAATACTTTGCTTCCAATTATTATTTTGGTCATTATTCAGATTACGTTGGCACTTCTTTCTCTAAAAAGCAAGAAGTTCAGGGATGTAGTGGACGGTAAGCCGACGGTCATTATCAATAACGGAAAAATTGACGAACAGGAAATGAAAGCCCAGAGGTATAACTTTGATGATTTACTGCTTCAATTAAGGGAAAAGGACGTTGGAAATATTGCTGATGTTGAATTTGCTATTTTGGAGCCATCAGGAAAGCTGTCCATTTTTCAAAAAAACCAGGGAAGTCAATCTGGTGGCCAGCAGGATAATGGTAGTCTTGCGCTGCCGCTAATTATTGATGGTGAGATTCAGGAAGATAATCTTACATTAATCGACAAAAACAAGGAATGGCTCTTGGAACAGCTGAAGAAAAAAGGACATTATGATCCTGGGAAGATATCGTTTTGCAGCTATCAAAATGGGAAGTTTTATGTTGATTTAATTGATCATGAATCCACCTAATATTCGTTTCCGAAATGTAAAAAATTATCTCTAAGAAAATGGCCATTTCAAAAAACGTGGAGCAGAAACCACGTTTTTTGAATTTGACTATTCTGGAAAGTGTTATTGATCATGTACTCCTTTTAAAAAATCATGAAGTCTAAAGATAACATGCGGAAAGCACTTATTTAAATAATGGTTTTTTAAAGAAAGAATTGAATACCGCGAGAACTCTGCGAAGCTCATGCCGTTTAATAAGACCTAATGCCATTGCAAGTGAAATGTAGATAATGGAAATGGCCCCCGCCGTAATAAGAATTCTCAATGCGAGTGAATGGCTAACTCCATAAACATCCCAAAGCAGGAAACCTGCCAGTCCTGACAGCGCGATCACAGCAAATGTTTTTACATAATCCATTACATAAAAGGTAAAGGAAACAGCCTTCAGCATCGTGGCGAAATGAAGTAGGGTTATCAGTACAATGCCCATTACCATTCCTAGAGCAGCCCCGTTAATCCCGAATGCAGGCTGGCTTGCCAGTAAGAAAATCACTGCAGTCTTTGCTACATTACCGATTAGACTGTTAATCATGGCAGCTCTTGCTAAGTCTAAAGCCTGAAGCGCTGCCTGCAGGGGTCCCTGAAAATAATAAAAAAGAAAAAACGGAGCCATCAGTTTTATGAACTGGGAACCATTTGGTGTACCATACATCAAGGTCATTAAAGGCTCAGCCAAAACATACAGCACAACCACTGACAATCCGCCGGTCAGCAGTGAAAACCGCAACGATTGCTGTAAAAGGTGCTCAATGACTTTCATGTTCTTCTTCGAATTCGCCTCGCTTATAGCGGGAACAAGAGAAGTAGAAAGGGAGTAAGTAATAAATGATGGCAGCAATAGCAATGGCATGGCAAATCCTGTAAGGGCCCCATATTGT
>NZ_JBAVFI010000332.1:0-2358 GCF_049588175.1 Mesobacillus sp. | reverse complement strand
CACTTATTCTTTTCTTCACCTTACTTAGAAAATCCTTCTTTAACTCTTCCTTAAAGACAGGTTCACTTGCCGAATAAGATGCAATCGAATTCACAAAGTACTGTTTCAATCGATGTTGGTCGGCTGTATTTAACTTTCCAATCTCTTCGATAATCTCCTTCATTGGCATTCGAACCCACTCGCTCTCGCTCTTTTCTACATCATAGAACAAACGTTCGTTTTTATCGAATATCAACAGAGTTCTTTAACATAGCCTAATCTTAATAAATTTAAATGCTTGTATGAGGAAAAATGGTACCTTAGGCAGATCTTGTCCGGATTACATGAATCAAGACATTATTGCTGAATAGTAGTATTCCGGACCGAATGAAAGGTACCACTCAATCTTTTTCAATTCATTCGATAACACACGCTATGCGAAAATAAAAATGCTCCCGATTATGGCGGGAGCATGGGTATTCGACTCTCTGATCATTACTGATGAAGCTGTGATCTAAAATAAAGACTTATTAAACAATGAATCAAGAATCTCGATTTTTTTATCTGCGTATTCTGCAAAGCTGTCATTATAGGACTTCGGATCTTTTGGATTTGAAAATTGGGTGATGACGCCGGTCTCTGGATCGATGAATTTACTTGCCGCACCGCAACCCAGGCCGATGATTGTCTGCTGTTCTTCCATGATGATAATATTGTACAGACTTTCTTGCTCAGGCAAGGAATATCCAACATTCTCAAGGTTGCCAAGGATATTTTTTTGGCGGTATAGATAATATGGTACGTAATTATGCTCTTTTGTCCAAGCTTCTGCCATTCCCATCATCTTTTCAATTTCACTTCGGTCTGCCACTTTATATTTGTTCTTATTTTTTGTCATTTCAGAAGCTCTTTTAAATGAAAGAGTGTGGACTGTCAATGACTCTGGCATCAACTTTTCTGATTCAGCCAGGGTATGGGCAAACTCCTTCGTCCCTTCACCTGGCAGGCCGATGATCAAGTCCATATTGATATTATTCATGCCCATTTCGCGTGCTAGGTGAAATTTCTCGACTGTTTCCTCAACGGTGTGGTGCCGTCCAATTGCCTTTAATGTTTCCTGGATATAAGACTGCGGATTGATGCTGATGCGGTCAATGTTCCATTTTTTCAGCACTTCCAATTTCTCAGGAGTGATCGTGTCAGGCCGTCCCGCTTCTACGGTTACTTCCCTGATTTTCTCCACATCCGGGAATGCTGCCTGGACCTCTTCATAAAGCATATCCATTTCTTCTGCGGTAATCGAGGTGGGCGTGCCGCCACCATAGTATACAGTCGTAATCTTGATATTATTTTTCTTCAGCCAGTCGCCAATCTTTCTTATTTCATAGTGAAGTCCACCCAAGAATGAATCAACCGACCCCTGCCTGCCATTAATTGCATATGCCGGGAATGTGCAATATGCACATTTTGTCGGGCAGAAAGGGATGCCGATATAAATGCTGACCTCGTTTTTCAGATCATAAAAATCAGGAATTACGGACAGCTGACGATCAACGATTTGCTGCATGAGTTCGATTTTTTCATCTGAAATAAGATATTGTTCTTTTAGCTCGTGGTGTGCAGCTTGCTGTTCCATCCCTTCCCGCAGCTTCTTATGCAAAAGCTTTGTTGGTCTGACCCCAGTGAGGATGCCCCATTTTTGAACGATTCCAGTCCACTCCTGAAGAACTGTCAAATAAGCTCTCGACACAACATTTTTCAGCAGCTTGAATGCTTCCTTTTCACTCAGCCCCTGAGGGATTTCTTTTTCCGCATCCGCTAAAATTACTGCCCCTTCCCGCGTTGTCAAAGAAGCTTTAACTGATGTCAGGTTACCGTATTTTATTGAAAACTCGATTTTAGCATCTGCATCTGTTTCAGCTTCTCCAAGAGCAACATCAGATTCTTCAAAGAATAAATTCGCAATCAAGGATAAAGGGCGTTGAAACCTTTCATCTTCAATTCCTAGTATATAAATTTTCATTTATTATCACCTTTTCATAAAACATGCTTCACCTAGTGTAATAGAACCTTGTTTAATAGGTCAAGACAGTACAAAACTGCCATTTTCTGTTATTAATCCAGGATACCTTTTTTCAACGAGGAATATAATAGCATGAACGGGGAGAAAGTTGAGCACAACGGGATATAATGCATGCTAAATGGGAATTAATGAATTCCAACGGGGAATAAATCGAGATTTAAAGAAAAATGAACCAAGTTTCAAATGAAATCTCTCATTGAACTTAACAAATACCGGCCCAGACAAGTTTAAATATTTTAATATAAGACTGTGTGAAATTAGACGGTTGATTTCCGCTCCAATCAACAGATGCTAAA
>NZ_JBAVFI010000331.1:0-1734 GCF_049588175.1 Mesobacillus sp. | reverse complement strand
TATGTTGATGTACTTGACTTCGTTACCTTTAACGCTGGCTAACGATCTTTTATTGTCCTATTATCTTAATCAACATGTTTATTAGCTTTATTTATCATCTGCAGGATTCAACATAGCAAAAAAATATGAAGGAGAAATCCTTCGAATTTTAAAAATTCACACGCCAATAACATCTGATTTCATCCTTGTAAAATAGAAGGCTGACTCAGAAGGTCACTTTCAACGACCTTTTGAGTCAGCCTCTTACTCACTTTCTGCAAGTTCACTCAAATAACTCCATCTCTCAATTAAATGTTCAAGCTTTTCATTCAGCGCAGTCTCTTCATTTACCAATGCCTGGCCTTTTTCAAAATCGCTTCCGATATTCGCCATCTCACCCTGGATTGCTTCAAGACGATTTTCAGTGTTGGCTATATTATCATCAATTTCTTCGTACTCTTTTTTCTCCTTATAGCTCATTCTCTTTTTCTTCGGTTTTTCGTCAGGTTCTGCTTTTTCTTTCTTTGAAACAGCAATATCAGCAGCTGGCTTTGGACGCTTTTCCAGATAGTCAGAATAATTGCCAAAATAAAGTGCTGTTCTGCCTTCGCCTTCAAGCACCAATAACTGATCAACTACCTTGTCAAGGAAATAGCGGTCATGGGATACGCTTATGACAACGCCCGGGAATTCTTCAAGATAGTCTTCCAATACAGTCAAAGTCTGGGTGTCTAGGTCATTCGTCGGCTCATCCAGGAGCAGGACGTTCGGTTCTTCCATTAATAGTTTTAAAAGATACAGCCTGCGCTTTTCTCCGCCTGAAAGCTTTCTGATAGGAGTACCATGGGCATATGGAGGAAACAGGAATCTTTCAAGCATTTGCGCAGCTGAAATCGTCTTTCCATCTGTTGTATTGACAATCTCTGCCGTTTCTTTCAGGTATTCGATCACCCGCTTATTTTCATCCATATCTTCGTTTTCTTGTGTATAATAAGCAATCTTTACAGTTTGTCCTGTGATGATTTCACCTGAATCCAGTTTGATCCTGCCAGAAAGGAGATTCAGTAAAGTGGACTTACCTGTGCCATTCCGGCCGATAATTCCCAATCTGTCGCCAGGCTTGACCAGCAAATTAAACTGGTCTAGAATCACTTTCCCATCGTATTCCTTCACAGCATCCTTTAATTCCAGCACCTGTTTGCCCAATCTGCTGCCGCTTAAGGAGATTTCTAGCTTTTCAGAAGATTTCACATTCGAAACTTCTTCATCAAGCTGATCGAAACGCTGGATCCTAGCCTTCTGTTTGGTCGTCCTCGCTTTTGCGCCACGCCTGATCCATTCTAGCTCCTGCCTGAATAAGTTCTTCTTTTTTTCAAAAGTAGCTGCTTCATTTTCTTCCCGGATTGCCTTGGCTTCAAGGAAATTTGCATAGTTTCCTTTATAGCTATATAACGACCCTCCGTCTAATTCAAAAATCCTGTTGGTGACCCTGTCAAGGAAATAACGATCATGAGTCACGAGCAAAAGGGAACCTAAATATCTTGATAAATAGTCTTCAAGCCATTTTACTGTATCATAATCAAGATGGTTCGTAGGTTCATCTAGGATTAACAAATCAGGTGACTCTATCAAAACCTGCGCGAGGGCAACGCGCTTCTTCTGTCCCCCTGAAAGCTCATGCATTTTCCTCGAGAAATCTGTGATTCCCAGCTGCATTAAAATTGATTTCGCTGCTGTATTTGCATCCCATCCATC
>NZ_JBAVFI010000330.1:0-2992 GCF_049588175.1 Mesobacillus sp. | reverse complement strand
ACTTACGGGAGTTGGAGATGCAACTATTTGGGTCAATTTGGTATTGATTTTAAGCCAGTGGTTTAAAGGAAATGAATTTGTTAGATTGATTGGTTTCGCGGGAATGACAGGAAGTCTTGGATTCCTTCTCGCGACAGTTCCTTTCTCTGCTTGGATTGACTTATTTGGCTGGAGAGCAGCCTTTTTTTCCGCGGGCGTAGCGTTATGTTTATCCGGAATTCTTCTTTATATTGTACTGGTAAAGAAACCAAGACAGCTCTTTCATAATGAATCGGTAACTGTTAAAGATGAAATTCAACGTCAAAACATTTCGATGTTATTGCAAAGAATCGTTTTGGATCGGCAGGCATGGGCTTTATTCTTCTGTCATTTTGGGGTTGTTGGCGGCTATGTGGGCTTTATTAGTTCATGGGCAGTGCCCTATGGGATGACTATGTATGATATGACACGATCAGATGCCAGTCAACTTATAATGGTTGGTCTTATTGGGGCACTTATAGGGGCCCCACTAACCAGTTGGATTGCAAGTCGGCTTGAAACAATTAAGCGTCCTTATGTCATTGTACATTTTATTACTTTAACAAGCTGGTCTGCTTTCCTTGTATTCAAAGGGAATCCGCCATTTTTCATGCTCGGTATGCTATTCTTTATCATCGGCTTTGGATTTGGAGCAAGCGCCTTAACTTTTGCTGTCGTTCGTCAATCCTTTTCCATTAGAGAATCTGGCTTTGTATCTGGTTTTGCGAATACTGGTGGATTTCTAAGTGCTGTTTTACTCCCAGGATTTTTTGGAAAAGTATTGGATCATTTTCAATCTGTTTCAGGCAGTATGAGTGGAGGCTATTTTTATGGATTCATCATTCCAGTCATCTTTTCTCTAATTGGCTTGTTTGGAGTGATGTCTATTAAGGAAATGCGTCAGCCTGAATCGGTAGAACTAGAATCCTCCCGTCTAAAATAAAGAAAAGATGCATTCTTTTTTCGTTAGAAGCATAGGGACGTACCTTATGCTCCCAGAAAAGAAGCACTGGGTACGTCCCTATGCTTCTGGCAACAACAAAACACGAACGTTCACAACAATAGCTTCCTTTATCGTTCACCCTTTGTATTGCATCCTGCTTAGAAGTTTGCTATATTAGCAAAGTAATAAACTTAATCGCAACACTTGTATATGCTCGGTAATATGGTCTGAGCGTCTCTACCTGGTTCCCGTTTAAAGAACCGGACTACAAGTTGAAGTAGTGTTTCAGTGTTTCGCGCCGTGGCACTTAATAATTTGGATCATTTTCGTAATGCCAAATTAGGATAACTTTGACTTTTGTAGGCCTAGAAGGTAGAGATTACTCTGCATTCTAGGCCTTTTCATTTGACAATTTATCGAGTAAAACCAACTTGAGAGAGGGAGAGATTTACTTGAAAAACAAAATTTTTAACAAAACAGCAGCAATAGGAGCTATCATTCTCCTTGTATTAACCGTCATCTCGGGCTGCAGCAGCTCATCGCTTACCTCTACATTTGAAACAAAGGCTGAAAGTGCCCAGAGGCCGATCATTATTCAGGGGCCGATGCCGATTGAGGCTGAAAAATTCGCAGGTAAACTGGACAATGTCAAAGAAGAAACTTCAGGTTCTTTCGTTTTTTATAAAGGCACGCTTGATAAATATCCAGTGATCGTTGTGAAAACGGGCAAAGGGATGGAAAATACTGCAGCCTCCACTGCTATTGCAATTGAGAGATACAACCCGATCGCCATCATCAATCAGCGACATCGGGACGGTTCTACCGTCTCTTCAGGAGCACAGGGACGTACCCTGTGCTCCTTCTCTAGTGGTTAACGGAAAAGAAGCATTAGATACGTCCCCGTGCTTCGGGGCAGCCAAGCGCGTCCTCCACTGTAAATCGCTTGTAATAAATAAAAGTAAAAAGGACGGTTCTTCTGCATCCTTCTGCAAAAGAACCGTCCTTTTGTTTAAAGGAACGCCTCAGCCAATAATGTGTAGGTTGTAATTTTGTCCTGAAAGTTATATACATTGTTGATAATCATGAATTCCTCAGTCTTGTACATTTCACTCAATCTAAGAATTTCATCCTTAACCATTTGGGGTGTACCAATAATCATGCGTTTTCGATTTTCCTGTATCTTCTTTCGTTCATCTTTTGTTAAGGGTATGTTTTTGGCCTCTTCGACGGCAGGGATCCTCGTGTCTCCACCCTTTTCAACTGATAACAGCCACATATCCTGGCTTAGGGCGATTTCTTCAGCTTTTTCCTGTGTTGGGGCACAAACAACAAACACACATACATTTACTTTAGGCTTTGCAAGCATTGGCGAGGGCTGAAAGTTTTTATAGTAATAGTCCAGGGCCTGTTCTCCATTAACCGGAGTGATAAAATGTCCATAAGTAAAAGCTGTACCACTTTCTGCGGCCAGCCTTGCCCCCCGATGTGTAATCCCTAAAAGCCACACTTCCGGTATGCTGCCTGTCACAGGAAAGGCATTGACATCATGGTAAGGGTGGTCTATGGGTAAATGGTTCACTAAAAAGCCTTGCAGATCCTTAACCTGCCGGGGGAATTCATTCAGGCTTTTCCTTAATCCATCTGTGAGGGCCAATCGGGTTGTAGCGGAACCGCCTGGTGAACGCCCAATTCCTGCATCAATACGGTTCGGAAACAAGGCTTCTAATAGCTTGAAGTTTTCAGCAATCTTATAGGGGCTGTACTGAGGAAGCAAAACACCGCCCGAACCTACACGGATTTTCCTAGTATTTGAAGCTATATGAGAAATCAGGACCTCTGGAGAGGACCCTGCTATTCCATTCGTATTATGATGTTCCGCTACCCAAAAACGAGTGTAGCCCAGGTCTTCAGTCAGTTGAGCCAGTTTTACTGTTTTTTGTAAAGCGGTGCTTGCCGAGTCCCCTTTACTTATGACTGATTGATCAAGAACGCTTAATTTCAATAGGTAAACCTCCACAGTTAAACAGGTAT
>NZ_JBAVFI010000329.1:0-1943 GCF_049588175.1 Mesobacillus sp. | reverse complement strand
CTCCAGTCACGTCTTAAGCATATTGGTTTTTATAACGGTAAAATTGACGGTGTTTTTGGCTGGGGAACTTATTGGGCACTAAGGAATTTTCAGAATGAATTCGGTTTGCCGATCGATGGGGTTGCAGGGTGGCAGACAAAACTGAAACTGGCAAAAGCAACTCCTAACGCCAAAATTGCCTGGGGCGGAGAATCAAACCAAAGTAAGCCGCAGACATCTGCATCTAAGCCTGCAGCCAGTACGCCTAATGGTTTTTCGCAAAATGATATCCAGCTGATGGCTAATGCAGTTTACGGAGAGTCCAGAGGGGAGCCATATACAGGACAGGTGGCTGTAGCGGCAGTCATTTTGAACCGCCTTGACAGCGCTACTTTTCCGAATACAATTTCAGGAGTGATTTTTGAGCCTCGAGCTTTTACAGCAGTTGCTGATGGCCAGATATGGCTGACTCCCAATGAAACGGCCAGGAAGGCTGTCCTTGATGCCATTAATGGTTGGGACCCTACAGGCAATGCATTATATTATTTCAATCCTGATACGGCAACAAGCGCTTGGATTTGGTCTAGGCCGCAAATTAAAAAGATTGGAAAACATATATTTTGTAAATAGAGGTGAGTTGATTTGCTAAGAGGAATAGCCATTGCTGTCCTGGTTATAGGTATAGCAGGAACAGCTTATTGGGGTTATCAGGAGCACAGGGAAAAAACA
Source organism: Mesobacillus sp. (assembly GCF_049588175.1). GTDB lineage: Bacteria > Bacillota > Bacilli > Bacillales > Cytobacillaceae > Mesobacillus. Next base: position 1,235 of record NZ_JBAVFI010000329.1, on the reverse strand, counting down.
GCGATTCTCATTAATGCGGAAAATAATTACCAAAGAGCCTTTCATGACTTGACCTACCAAATTGACTTGTTGAATGACAAAATCGGCACGACACTGGCAATGAATTCAAGAAGCTCATTATCTCCGCAGCTGGCAGAGGTGTGGAAGATCACTTCTCAAGCACACGGTGATGTAGGCCAGCTGCCTTTAACCCTTTTGCCGTTTAATAAAACAGAAGAATTTTTAGCTAACATAGGTAATTTCAGTTATAAAGCGGCGATACGTGATTTGGACAAAGAACCATTGACGGATAAAGAGTATAGCACGCTGAAAACATTGTATAAACAATCTGGAGAAATACAGCAGGACTTAAGACAAGTCCAGCATATGGTCTTGAAGAATAACTTGAGATGGATGGATGTAGAGCTTGCACTAGCGACGGAAAAGGGAAAAACGGACAATACGATCATTGACGGCTTTAAAACTGTTGAGAAGACAGTCGAAGGTTACTCTGAAACCGATTTTGGCCCTGCACAAATCAATCTGCAAATAAGGGATGAAAACTTTAAAAAATTGCAAGGTAAAAAGATTTCTAAAAACGATGCTATTAAGATTACCAGAAGGTATGCGTCACTTGGTAATGCAGGCAAGGTAAAGGTAGAAGAGAATGGCAAAGGATCAGATTACGGATTCTACAGTGTCTCCATACTGGATCCGAAGACTAACTTAGAGGCAAGCATGGATATTACCAAAAAGGGTGGCTACCCTATTTGGTTCCTGCTGGACAGAGATGTGAAAAAACAAGTGATAAGCCTTAATGACGCTTCAAATAAGGCAATCACTTTTTTGAAGGAAAACAAATTTACGAATCTGGATCTTTTCGAGAGTGCGCAATATGATAATATCGGTGTTTTTACATTCGTTGGCAACCAGGATGGAGTCCGGATCTACCCTGATGCTATTAAAATGAAAGTAGCCCTGGATGATGGTGAAATAATTGGTTTTTCAGCTGAGGATTATCTGAAATCCCATAAAACAAGGAAAATACCTGATGCAGGAATTTCACTAGAAGAAGCAAAAAAGAAAATCAACCCGAATTTGAAAATTATGGACCAGACAAAAGCAGTTATATTAAATGACCTGAACGCTGAGGTATTGTGCTATGAATTCCTTGGAGTTCTAGGTGAGGACACCTACCGGATTTATATCAATGCCGAAGATGGCACAGAGGAAAAAGTGGAAAAACTGCATAATGC
>NZ_JBAVFI010000328.1:0-1855 GCF_049588175.1 Mesobacillus sp. | reverse complement strand
CCTTGTACCTGGATGCTGCCTGTTCTGGACAGCGTCCCTTGTAAACCTCGCTGTGTCATGATTATCCATGAAGTTGCCCATCAATTCAGGATTTTCATAGATTACTTTGTTTCTTTTGGCTGTTGTAAAAAGCCAGTCCAAAGTCTGGTCAGGCTTAGCAAACGCCGTTCGGAGATGGTCATTCAGCGGGTAATCAACAAAACCATCAATACCTGCCTTGTCATACTTCGCAATGTAATTCGGATCTGATGACCATACCTCCCCAATCAAATAAAAATCCTCCTTGACACTTTTTACTTCCTTTGAAAACTCTGACCAAAAATCAACTGGAACATGGCGGACGGTATCGAGCCTGTAGCCATCGATATCCGTTTCTTCAATCCACCATTTCGCTGCATCAAGCAAATATTTTCTCGTTTCCGGATTTTCCTGCGCCAAGTCAGGCAAACCATACAGCCAGTTGTTTTCCATCTGCTTCTGGTCGTTCCAGTCGATAATATCCTGCTTCTCATGGAACCAGTTTTTCTTAGCAGGATCATTGACCCATTCATGATCAGGAGCCACATGGTTCACGACAAAATCAAGGATAATCTTGATATCACGCTTATGGGCTTCCTTTACTAGTTCTTTGAACTTGTCAACGCTTCCAAAATGCTCTTCTGTCTTATAGAAATCATTGATCCAATATCCATGGTAGCCTTTATCGACATTATCAAAAACAGGTGTCAGCCAGATTGCAGTGAAACCCATATCCTTTAAGTAATCCAGCTTGTCGATAATTCCTTGAAAGTCTCCACCATGATACGCTTTGGGGTCTTGCATATCCACCTTGAAATCATTGCTATTGTCACCGTTATTAAAACGGTCCACCATTAAAAAGTAGATTGTTTCATCCTGCCACTTGCGTCCTTCTTTTTCAACGGCTCCTACAGGTAGGGCGGAAAAAAGAAGAAACATAAATAAGATGAAGGTTGTTAATCTTTTTTTCATCCTTGTTCCTCCTCATAATTTAAGCAAAGGCCAAATATGGCCTTTGCTTAAAAGTGTGTGCCCTAATAGATTATCCTTTTGTTCCGCCAGCCGTCAAACCTGATACAAAGTATTTTTGGAATGACAGGAACAATAGTGCGATGGGAACTGCAATTAACACAGCACCAGCCGCGAAAGTGGTGAATTCCGCACCGAATTGCTTTGCTACCAAATCGTATAATCCTACAGCCAAAGTATACTTGCTTTCTGTCCTTAACAGCACAGTAGCAAGGATAAAGTCGCCAAATGGAGCGATGAATGAGAACAATGCAATGACTGCAATGATTGGTGTCGCAAGCGGCATAACAATTTGGAAAAAGATTCTTAAATGGCCTGCGCCATCCATTTTCGCTGACTCATCAAGCTCCTTCGGAATTGTGTCAAGATACCCCTTCATCAGCCAAGTATTCATAGGAATGGCTCCGCCGACGTATACAAGGATCAAACCAATATGAGAATCCAATAAGCCTGTAAGCAACGCTAAAATGAAAATTGCAATCAATGCTGCAAAGTTAGGAATCATTTGCAGAATCAAGAACGTCATCAAACTGTTTTTACGTCCAATGAAACGGTAGCGTGAGAAAGAATAAGCAGTCAAGCTGACCAAAATTACAGTGAATACCATTGTCAAAACGCTTACCTTCAGTGAGTTCCAGTACCAGTATAAATAGTTGCTCTTACTAGTGTCGAATAGCTCTTTATAATGAGACAGCGTTGCATTTTCAGGGATGATGTTTGAACCCGATAAACTCTGCCCTGGATTGAAGGAAGAACCAACAATCCAAAGAAGAGGATAGATAATGATCGCAAACATTGCCAAAATCAC
>NZ_JBAVFI010000327.1:0-2675 GCF_049588175.1 Mesobacillus sp. | reverse complement strand
ATGAAACTGAAATGGTTTCATCTTTTTTGCAATTTCAGTGCAGTAAAAAGCCTGGATATATCCTCTCTATCCAGGCTACGATCCCACCGCTAAAGCACGGGCTTTCTGCTTTATGTTCTGAAAGTTCGTTCATTTCGGGATACACTGCTATGTTTTACCTCAATGCTTTTGCTTGTAATAAGTGATGCCAAGGGCAAATGCAAGCACGGTTCCCTTTACAATATCCATCGCATAATAGGGAACTGACATCATGACAAGTCCATTTTGAAGAATGCCAATCAGCACGGCACCAATGAAGGTTCCGAATGCATTAGGCTTGCCTGCTCCCAGAACGGAGAATCCGATGAATGCAGCCGCAACAGAGTCCATTAAATAAGGAGATCCAGCGCTGATTTCCGATGTCATCACGCGGGATGCGAGAACAATCCCTCCAATCGCCGCAAACACTGCTGATAAAAGGTATGCCGCTGTCTTGTAACGGTTTACCGGTATCCCTGACAGTCTCGCAGCCTCTTTATTCCCGCCTATCACGTACATATAGCGACCATGCTTTGTATAGGTCAGGAAAATGTGGACGACGATAACAGCTACAGCCATGATGAGGATGATCCAGGGCACCTGGCCAATTTTAGCAAAAATAGCGCTGATCGTTCCTGTAGAAAAACTCCCATCAGACAGAATCATATTTTCTGAAACGGTGGCACCCTTCGTATAAGTAAGCGCTGTTCCTTGAATGATGAACATCATCGCGAGCGTCATCAGCATATCAGGAATTTTCAGCTTGACGATCATGAATGAATTGATTGCCCCGACAATCAGTGCAGCGGCAATAGCTGACAGAATCGCAATCAGCGTATTCTGCGAAAACCAGACAAACATTGAGATCACTACTGCGTTTGATAGTGATGCCACAGAACCGACAGACAAATCAAAGCCATCAACGGTTAACGAAATCGTGATGCCAATTGCTATGATTGTCACGATCGAAATCGATCTCAAAATATTGATTAAGTTATCTCCTTTGATAAAAGAAGGGTTCGCAGCCGCAAAAATGGCAATGAGGACAAAAATGGTAAGGATGGTCCCATACTTATATAAAAACTGGAACAATTCGAATGACTTTTTCGGCTGTGTGTTTTGCTGCAAAGGGAGTTTGGCGTCCATCCTATCTGCCTCCTGTTGAATAAAATAATAGTTCTTCTTCGGTTGTCTTTGCTGTTTCAAGTTCTTTGACAGGCTCACCATCATAGAGGACATAAACCCGATTCGTGATCCCGATGATTTCTGATAGCTCAGAAGAGGCATAAATAACACCTTTCCCCTGCTCAGCCAGTTTTACAATCAATTCAAAAATGTCCCTCTTCGCACCCACATCCACACCTTTTGTCGGTTCATCAAAAATGTAAACCTCAGCATCTGCGATCAGCCATCTGCCAATCGCAACTTTTTGCTGGTTGCCCCCTGAAAGATTTTCAACCTTGACATTTTCCGATGAAGTCTTGATGCCGAGAGCATTTATGTACTGCTGTGCCGTTTTCTTTTCAGCCCGCCGGTTGATAAAGCTTAAGAATCCTGAGAATTTTTTGAGGTTAACAGCTGTAAGATTGGATGTGACAGATTCCGAGATCAGGACACCTTCCTTGCGCCTTTCTTCAGGCACCAGGGCCAAACCGCTTTCTACAGCAGCATGAGGACTCGTTAGCTTAAGGATTTCTCCTTTAAGCTTCACTGTTCCGCTCTTAGTTGGTGCCGCACCAAACAGAGCTTTGCACAGCTCTGTCTTTCCTGCCCCGACCAGGCCGGCAAGCCCGACAATCTCTCCTGCTCTTACATGGAGTGAAGTGTCTTTCACTTTATTCCCATCTGCTAATCCTTGGACTTCCAGCAATGTATCTCCGAACGCGCTTACCCTTGCCGGGAATTGGTCTTCCAGCTTTCGTCCTAGCATATATTCAATGACTTGGTGCGTGACGACTTCAGAAATAGCTTTTTTTACAACAAACTCACCATTTCGCATGATGGTAATCTCATCACACAATTCAAAGATTTCCGGCATCCGATGGGAAATAAAGATGATGCCCACATTCCTTTTAGCCAATTCCCGGGCAATCCGGAACAGTTCAGATGTTTCCGTATGGCTGAGAGGAGCTGTTGGTTCATCGAGAATCAAAAATGAACAATCACTTGAAATCGCCCGCGCAATCAGAACAAGTTGCTTCTCGGCGAGAGTAAGTTCCCCGGCAAGCTTTCTTACCGGAATGTGAAGGTTCATTCCGGATAGAATGGCCTCAGCGTCTTTGAACAGCTGTTTCCAAACGATCCAGTGCTGATTTTCCCTCGCCTGCACCATTTGGTTGAGCATGATATTTTCAGCCACAGTTAGTGATGGGATAATTGCCGTATCAACCTCCTGGTAGACCACCTGGATACCGAGCTGCTGCGCATCGGCCGGTTTCCTGATTTCCACCTTTTTGTCATCAAGAAAGATTTCCCCTGTGTAATGGCCGTGGGCACCAGAGAGCACCTTCATCAACGTCGATTTGCCCGCGCCATTCGCTCCAATCAACGCATGAATACTACCCGTTTCCGTGTTGAAATCCACACCGTTCAGCGCCCGTATCCCCGGAAAATCAATTATGATATTCTTCATCTGCAGTCTCTTAGCTGTCATATAT
>NZ_JBAVFI010000326.1:0-2314 GCF_049588175.1 Mesobacillus sp. | reverse complement strand
GCATGAAGTGCTCCTTTCAGGTTACTTGGTTCTTTGAAAAAAAGGTGTAAATTTGAATTCCCTGCATAGTTTCTCCATTTTTACAAAATATAAAAGTAGCAAAGAATTCTTTTCCGTTGTTTTAATTCAAGGATTATGTTAAATTTAACCACAGACACGACTTTTGTCCTATTAAGGAGAATTGTGCCATGATAAATGAAGAAGAAAAGCTGATATTTCTAAAAGAGCTTGGACGTCTTATCGAAGATTACAACAAATGTTGTGATGACCAATACCAAGAGCAGATTTATGAAGATATTATGCATTTAATCAGTGTGATCAATTAATGTGAAGGTTTTTGTGAGGATGAAACAATTCCTGATTACTTTAACTTTGTAAGTGTGATATACCCAAGTGTCCTTATAGAATCATATTAAGTTAAACTGCTTCAACGATTTGAAGTGGTTTTTATATTTTTCTATACAAATTATTTACGGAAGGTTATCATAAACAAAGATACATTTTCCATGTAAGGCTTTTTTGGGAGGTAAAGGGAAAATTGGTAAATGAGAGACTGCAGGAACTCGAGCAAAAAATAAAAGAGTATGAAATCATCTTATCTGAGATGGCCGCACCGATTATTCCTTCTATCGTTCCTGAAACGATTCTAGTTCCGATTACGGGTTTGCTTCGAATGGAAAGATTCGACAAAATACGCGAAAAGCTGCTCACTTATATCCATAATAAGGATATTGAAACAGCCATTATTGATCTTACAGATATAACAGGGGAACGTGTTGAGGATCTCTGTCTTGAAGAAATAGGAATTGAATTGCAAGAGATGGCAACTTCCATGTCCCTGATGGGGGTCAGGACCTTATTTGTAGGTATGAATACTGAGCTTGTAAAGCGTATGGTTCTTGCTGGCATTAAATTAGAAGCGCAAACATTTTCAACCTTCCAGTCTGCATTAAAATTTTTAATGAAGGAAAAGGGTTTGGAATTCAGGAAAATAGAAGAATAGAGAAAACCCCGCTGCCAAAACATGCAGCGGGGTTTTCTCTATTTTTACCCTGAAAGGGTTATAAATTAGTTATTCGGCTCTGAAGGAGCGGAAATCTCTTCAAGTGCCTGGCCAGCTTCATCATCAAGCTTTTCAGTTACTGCTAAATCTCCTAAAGATACAATTCCAATCAGCTTTCCATCATCAACAATAGGGAGCCGGCGGATTTGTACATCTGCCATTAAGTCCGCTGCTTCCTGGGCCGTCATATGGATCGTACCTCGGACTGGATCTGTTGTCATCACTTCTGAAACAGGTGTTTCGAGCGATACATTTTGAGCTACCGCTTTTAAAACGATATCCCTATCTGTCGCAAGACCAGTAAGCTGGTCGCCTTCACATATAGGGATGACACCTACGTCTAAATCTTTCATTTTTGCTGCTACTTGATGTATTGGTGTATCCGGACTGCAAAATTCCACTTCAGTTGTCATGACTTTTTCAATTTTCATCATTATTCCTCCTAATGTGTTCGACATTTTGGTTTTACCCGCTGCTTGAAAAAGCAAAACTGTTAGTTTTTTGCAATGTGACTTGGTAGAATGGAAACAATATAAGTTTTACATAGGGAAAAGGGGGAAGAACAATGATTGATTTAAGAAGCGACACAGTCACCAAACCAACAGAAGAAATGCGCAGGGCCATGTATACTGCTGAGGTTGGCGATGATGTGTACAAAGAAGACCCGACTGTAAGAGAACTAGAAGAGACAGCAGCAGACATACTGGGGAAGGAAGCTGCATTATTTGTGACGAGCGGAACACAGGGCAACCAAATTGCTGTCCTTACACATTGCCGCCCTGGACAGGAACTGCTTCTTGAAGCTGAATCCCATATATTTTATTATGAATCAGGTGCTGTTTCAGCCCTTGCCGGAGTTCAAACAAGGACAATTGAAGGAAACCGCGGCGCAATGGATCCCAGATCCGTATTAAGCGCAATACGCAGTGAGGATATTCATTATCCAGAAACAGGGTTAATTTGTCTTGAAAACACCCATAACCGTGCAGGTGGAGCTGTTATCCCTGTTGGCAATATGGAGGAAATATACAGTATCGCTAATTCTAACAAAATTCCGGTCCATTTGGATGGAGCCCGTCTGTTCAATGCAGCTGCTGCATCAGGGGTGGATGTTAAGGAATTTACGAAAAGCACTGATACCGTTCAAATTTGCCTCTCTAAAGGATTAGGAGCTCCTGTAGGGTCTTTACTTGCAGGAACTAGGGATTTTATCCAACAGGCAAGAAAATGGAGAAAACGCCTTGGAGGCGG
>NZ_JBAVFI010000325.1:0-1736 GCF_049588175.1 Mesobacillus sp. | reverse complement strand
GTAATTCTACCAAGCTGTATGTTATAAAGGTCTTTGTTTTTAAGTTTTTTATCTTTAAATAAATCCATTTCCTTTTTCGTAATTAATTTTCGTGCTTCTTCAGGGTTTCTAATAATCCAGAAATCCTTTTTCTCCCGTTCCTGAATTTTTTCCGTTTTCTGGTAGATGAGTTTCGCGAGATTCTCTGCCACCATGAGCATATCTGTTTGCGAGGTGCCCTCATTTGTATAAGTAATCGCATTAATGGGCTTGTTGTCTACAATAACTTTAAGATTTCTGTCAAACATTTTGCCGCGTGGAACGGGATTATTAACAGTGAAATCTTCTTTTCGTTCTATTTCTCGCTTATAATCTTCTCCGTGGACTATTTGAACGATCCCCAGCCTCAGAATCAGGAGTGAAAAAAGGAAAAATACAGAAAAGAACAGGATATTCACCCGGAGTGGGGTTTGATTTTTCTTTTTAGGCAAGCATCTCACATCCTATGAAAATATATTTCGTTACCATCCATTACCAATAGTCTACATAAAATTTCCATAAGATGTAAAGAAAAAGGAATCCTATTCCAGAAGGATTCCGGTGTATTTCTAATAAGCTTCTTCAGGGATTGGAATTAGACTGCTTGTACTAGGTATTTTCCGTTTTTCAATATTAATTTCTTCCGATGAATAAATCATTACGACCATTTTTCCGTAGTAGGACTTTGCTCGTATCAAAATAGGCTGATTGTATCTGTTTTTAAACGTAAAGTCTGGACCATACCAACTTACAGTTGCATCACGTCCTGGTGGAACATATGGTACTTGCTTAGAATGCGAATATCGTTCAAGGATTTTCATGCCTGATCGATCTGCTGCATTATACAAGGTTGAGGAAACCTGGCAAATACCTCCGCCAATTCCTTCGGAAAGTTCCCCTCGAACTATGATCGGCGCAGGCTGGTATCCCCTTGATGCAGTCCTTTTGCCGACCACTTTATTAAAAGAAAATGTTTCCCCTGGAAAAACAACGTGGTTGTTTATGGCTTCAGATGCCAAAGCAATATTATGAGATCGCTCCATATTTCCGCTGTTAAAATAAGTTATGTAATGTCCAATTAGTCTAGTACGGATATTGGCGATTATTTCACTGTCAACTTTGGGATGTACCGGCAGTGTTGGAACAAGAATCTTTGATGAGTTGGTATCGAAAAAACTGTTAGTGAATTGTTCTTTAAACTTCCTTTGATTTAAACTATATCCTACCTCTTCCGGAATGATTCTTCCGTAATCATCCAAACCTGCATTTACCGGCTGCTTTGTGACTTGCCTGGCAAGCTGATTATTTAAGGTTTCTAGCATTGTGTCATTTAAGATCGGATATCCGAACCATGAGATAGAGAAATCGGATCGGTGCACTTCTGCTACAGGTTCCCCATCCCAGTAAATAGAGATTTTATCATCATTTTTTATACTACCTGTAGTAAGCATCAAGCCAAGAATCAGTAAAAATTTCAACTTTTTCACCTCCCAATTTATTATGCTTTAGCAGATTGTTTTTAATGTGTTTAAACAATGGTGGTTTTTTATGGAAAGAGCGAAGGAGAGAAAAAAGTTTGGCGAAAGGTGAAGTGCTTTTTATGTGCAGTTAAGTTATGATGAAGGCTTATTTCTGTGATCGTTGTTCCTAAAGCCCTTTTAGGAACACTTTTTTTGCCGACCGATCCCAACATGAGACCCTTCTTTTTAAATATAATC
>NZ_JBAVFI010000324.1:0-10240 GCF_049588175.1 Mesobacillus sp. | reverse complement strand
AGGAAGAGGAAATGTTTGCAGATAAAAAGGAAATCAAGGATGTGACGGTAGGGATTGGCAGCCGCGATTTCCAAACTGGTTTGAAGCGTCAGAATCAGGCGAATTACTTTATCAGCCTTGATGACAGCGCAAGCGTTTCAACCTTTATACCAGAACTTGAAAAAGAAATGGAGGAAATTGTCCTTAAGCTTGAACCAGATGCAAAAATAGGCATTCAGGAGCAATCAACAGGCGGCCCTCCATCCAATAATAATGTAAATATAGACCTTTATTCGACTGACCTTACAGCATTGCAGGAGGCAGCTGCAAAGGTTGAAGAATATATGAAAAAGCAAGATGATTTAAAATATGTTTCGAACAATTTTTCCGAAAAACAAAAGCAAGTGATTGTGGATATTGATCCTGAAAAATCTGCAGAACTTGGTCTATCAGGATTCCAGATTCTTGGAACGATCACAGATAAAACAAAGCCTGTTGATGCGGGTACAATGAAATTAGGTGAAGAGGAACGAAAAGTTTCGATCACTTATGGTGATCAATCAGAGTCGATAGCTGATTTAAAGAATACGATTATTTTCACCCAGCAGGGACCTGTACCGATTACAGATATTGCCGAGATTACAGAAACAGACGCCTTTACGTCCATTCAAAAATTGGACGGAAAAATATTCGCACAAATCTCTGCACAAATTGCTTCCGATGATATTCGGTCTGTTTCTACAAACGTCATAAACGGTGTGGAAAAGCTTGACCTCCCAGATGGTGTTTCATTGGAAGGCGGTGGAGGAAGTGATGAAACAGTCGAGACGTTCACTCAGCTTGGCATTGCTATAGTGGTCGCAATCGGCCTTGTTTACCTGACAATGCTGATTACATTTGGGCAGGCAAGGATTCCATTAATCATTCTCTCATCCTTGATCTTCGTCCCAATTGGTTCACTGCTTGGGCTTTGGATTGCGGATGAACCAATGTCTGTAAGTGTCATGATAGGATTGCTGATGCTGATTGGAATCGTTACAACAAATGCCATCGTCCTTGTCGACAGGATCGGCCAAAATCGTATGCAAAAAGGAATGACAATCCGAGATGCCCTTGTAGAGGCAGGGATAACAAGACTGCGGCCAATCCTGATGACCGCCTTCGCTACCATAGCAGCGTTAATACCGTTAGCAATGACCACTTCGTCAGGCACTTTAATTTCTAAGGGGCTGGCAGTGACGGTTATTGGGGGTCTTACCTCCTCTACCCTACTGACGCTGATTTTAGTTCCTGTCATTTATGAAGTATTTTTCTACAGGCAGGTTAAAAAGGAACGCAGATAATAAGCTGATGCTTACAGTGGACTTCATTTACAACATTAAACTAATTATTACATCTTAAAGATAGAAAAAAAAGCGAAGCCAGCAGGCTTCGCTTTTTACTATTCATATTATAGATTGCTGTCGTCTACGGAATCTAGCCAGCTTTCAATTTCTCCAATTACTGATTCGACACAGCCTTCTTCAAAAGGTGAGATCAAATTAGCAGCTTTTACTAGCTCCGTAAAGGCCATGCTGCCGCCTAGCTTGCATAGATTCGCGTAATCCTTCCATGCTTCTTCCTGGTTTTCTCTTGAGCGCTTCCAGAATTGGAAGGCACAGATTTGTGCAAGAGTATAATCGATATAGTAGAATGGAGAATTATAAATATGTCCCTGGCGCTGCCAGAATCCGCCTTCCTCCAGGTATGCATTTCCGTCATAATCTTTATGTGGAAGGTATTTCTTCTCGATTTCACGCCATTGCTGCTTGCGCTCTGCAGGAGTTGCTTCCGGGTTTTCATAGACCCAGTGCTGGAACTCATCAACCGAAACTCCGTAAGGCAGGAAGAGAAGGGCTCCGCTCAAATGAGAGAATTTGTACTTATCTGTATCCTCTTTAAAGAACAATTCCATCCAAGGCCAAGTAAAGAATTCCATGCTCATTGAATGGATTTCACATGCTTCATATGTTGGCCAATTGTATTCAGGTATTTCGAAATGGCGGCTAGAATAAACCTGGAAAGCATGCCCTGCCTCGTGGGTGAGAACATCAATGTCTCCTGATGTACCATTGAAATTAGAAAAGATAAATGGCGATTTATAATTTTCGATATACGTACAATAACCGCCTCCAGCTTTCCCCTTCTTAGCAACAAGATCCATAAGATTGTTTTCATTCATATATCGGAAAAATTCGCCTGTCTCACTCGAAAGCTCATCATACATCTTCTGCCCGTTATCTACAATCCACTCCGGGCTTCCTTTAGGTACTGCATTGCCTGTTTTAAAGCCAAACGGCTCATCATAATACTTGAGCGTGTCAACTCCAATGCGGTTCATCTGGCGCTCCTTAAGCTTTGTAGCGACAGGGACAATATATTGGTGTACCTGATCCCTGAAAGCCGCAACCATTTTGCTGTCGTAATCTGTTCGGTTCATACGGAAATAGGCAAGCTCTACAAAGTTTTTATAACCAAGCTTATGGGCAATTTCCGTTCTTACTTTTACAAGTTCATCATAAATCCGGTCAAATTCATCTCCATGTTCGGAGAAAAATTCGAATTTTGCTTCACTTGCACTTTTTCTTGTTTCACGGTCTTTCGACTCTGTAAAAGGATCAAGCTGTGCCAGAGTCCTTTCTTCACCTTCAAACATAATTTTTGCTGAAGCTACTAGTTTCGTATATTCAGTAGATAGTTTATTTTCCTTCTGCATTAAAGGAACAATCTCAGGAGAGAACTGTTTTAACTGTGCTTCTGCCAGTGCGAAAAGCTGGCGGCCCCACTTAGCTTCAAGTTCATCTTTATAAGGTGATGCAACTAATGCTTCATAATATTTCGTCACAAGTCCCTCTACCTGAGGGGCAAGATCATCAAGAAAATCCTGTTCCTGCTTATAGAATTCGTCCTCTGTATCAATTGAATGCCGGATATAGCAAAGGTTGAACATTGTCCCAACATCATTGCGAAGCTCATTGATTTCATTCATTGCTGTACTCTGTTCCTCAACCGAGCCAGCATTCTTGAATTTTTCCAGAAGCTGATCAAATTTCGCTGTAACCTCTTCAAGATTTGGACGCGTATATGTATACTGCTCAAAATTCATGGTATTGCCCCCTTTTTCTCTATCTGGGATTGAGCCAATCCCCATCTCTTTCCTATTCTACGGATATTCATTATTTCCCTTTTTATTCCGAAAAAATAAACAAAAAAACGGCTAAGACGCCGTTTTTTTTAATATTTGCTGACAGATAGCCCGAGTTTTTTTAATAACTCGATAGCGGTTGCCTTTTCCTCATCTGAAAGGCTGCCCATCAATTCATGAATCAACGCACTATGCTCTGGGAAAATCTCTTCGATCAATTTTTTTCCATTGTCGGAGATTTTAGCATAAGTCACTCGACGGTCTTTTGGACAGGCTACTCTATTGAGATATCCTTTTTCTTCAAGCTTGTCGACAACATAGGTGATGCTCCCGCTAGCTAGTAATATTTTACCGCCAATCTGCTGTAATGGCTGCTCCCCTTTATGGTACAAAAGCTCAAGGACAGCAAATTCAGTAGGGTTAAGCCCATTTCTCTGGATAACCTTGTTTACTTTTTCATTAACTGCCCTGTATGCTCTCGACAGGACAATGAATAATTTTAAAGATTGGTTTTCTCTCTCATTGTTCATGCTAATTCATTCCTTTACCTTTAACGACTTATCCATAAGTAGAGTATATCTGAATTTCTTTTATTTATCAGTATTTCCCTTGATTTTATTATAAAAACTATCATTCCATTTGAATCTATAGGGCATGGTGATTTTAAAGGAAAGGCTCTGTTAAACAAGACTGTTGATTTTCGTTCCAGGCGCTTCGCTTTCCGCGGGGCTGGCGCTGAGCCTCCTCGTCGCTTCGCTCCTGCGGGGTCTCACCTGTCCAGCTAAGCCCGCAGGAGTCTGCGCGCCTTCCACTCCAATCAACAGGGTTTCAATAAATGATATGTGATCTGTATCTTTGTCGACAAACTAAGGCTCCCATTTATTAAAATGGGAGCCTTCTTTTAAGGTTTGATCATTGCAAAAAATATTCTCTCTGCTTCAGGCTTCGGAGCTTCTAATAAGTAGTCTCCAGTAATTTCAATTTTTCTGAAACCGGCCTGCTCCAAGAGTTCTATATACAAACCTTCCGGATATGTACGCTGGAAATGCACTTCATCAATTCTATCATACTTTCCTGATGGTTCATCATAAACAAAGAAAGTGAGTTCATGTTCAACACTATGGGCTGTTTCCCCTTTATAACTGTTCCATATATAGGTGATTTCTTCATCATCCCAAGTAAATGTTGCATCTGCAAATATATGATCCATTTTATATACCGAATGGACATCAAACAGGAATAATCCGCCTTTCTTTAAAAGGCGGTAAACTCCATCTATAGTTTTTTTAACAGATTGTTCGTCTTGTAAATAATTCAGGGAATCACAGAAAATGCCGATGATGTCATATTCGCCTAGATCGTCAAGATCAGTCATGTCCTGCTGAAAAAACTGGATTGGCAGGCCAAGTCCATCAGACTTAGCCCGTGCAACCGACAGCATATCTGATGATAAATCTGCCCCAGTGACTTCAAAGCCTTCGCCCGCTAGCCTCACCGAGATTTCCCCGGTTCCACATGCGAGATCAAGCAGTTTCTTGCCTTCGATTGAATATTTCTGTGTATACTCTTCGATAATCGAAACCCATTTATCATAAGGGACATCCTGCATTAGCTGGTCATACAAATATGCAAATCTTTCGTAAGACATTAATTGAGCTCGCTCTGCACGTTCTCGATCGGAGCATCTCCCCAGAGGCGCTCTAGGTTATAGTAGCTTCTTTCTTCCCTATGGAATACATGGACGACAACATCCCCTATGTCGATTAAAACCCATCTTGCTTCGTCGAAGCCTTCCATCCTCTTAAGGTCATGGCCCATTTCCAAGGCCTTTTCCCTGATTTCACGAGCAATCGCCTGTACCTGCTTATCAGAATTTCCGTGGCAGATAATAAAATAATCCGCAATCAAGGAAATTCCTTTCATATTCAATACCATAATATCTTCTGCTCTTTTATCATCGGCGGCTTTTACCGCAGTCATTAATAATTCTCGTTCACTCATCTAATCAACCTCCTGAATTTTTTACGATGCTGTTATATGCATTAAATGTATCTGGAAAAACTGGCTGGTTCTTCTTCATTAAAAACTGTATTGTATTTTTCATTGATTGGATCAATGCTTTGTCCAGGTCTGCATCAGCCATTCCCCTTACCTCATCAACACCAGGAAAACGGCGGCCAGGCTCGATATAATCCGCAAGATAGATAATTTTATCAAGCATTGTCATGCTAACTCGCCCTGATGTATGATAACGGATTGCATCTAGCACTTCGTGATCGGTAATCCCTGCTTCTTTTTCGGCGAGGTAGGCACCGACGGGCGCATGCCAGAGCTCACTATTATAATCAAGCAGCTCTGTTGGCATTTTCTGTTCTACAATGATTTGCATCATTTCCTCTTTAGGCCTGAATTTGGCATAATCATGGAAAATAGCTGCCAGTTCAGCTTTTTGGACATCCTCCCCGTACTTATCGGCGAGCTTAATTGCCGTTTCCATTACGCCGATCGTATGCTGATATCGATGTTCCGTAAGCTGCGCTTTTACTATTTTCAGCGCTTGTTCACGTTCCATATAAACCATGCTCCTCTACATATGCCCTAACAGTTTCAGGAAGCAAGTAACGGACGCTCTTCCCTTCCTTAACCCTCTCTCTGATCATGCTCGATGAAATGTCAATCTGCGGTGTCTCCACATGCAAGATTTCATATTCAGATTGATCGTGAAAAGATGGCCTGCTTACCCCTACAAACTTGACCATTTTCAGCAATTCGTCAATCTTATGCCATTTAGGCAAATATTCAACCATATCGCCGCCAATGATAAAGTAAAACTCATGTTCTTTATACATATCTTTTAATATTTTCATCGTTTCATACGTATAAGATGGACCGGTTCGCTCGAGTTCTACGGTCTCTACCCTGAAATCAGGGTTATCCATTACCGCGAGTTCCAGCATGGCAAGCCTGTCAGAATTACTAATAGGCTCAGTGACGCTTTTGTGAGGCGGTACCTGGTTAGGCATGAACCAAATTTTATCGAGTCCCTGTGCATGAAGGACTTCATTTGCAATCACTAGATGCCCGGTATGAGGCGGGTTGAATGTTCCGCCTAATATGCCAACTTTCTTCAATCCGTCACCTCCCAGCTATTTTACCGTGGAAGAACTAATTGCTTGTTTTCGCGTGATTCTTTATATAGGACAATTGTATTTCCGATTACCTGAACCAATTCAGCTTTTGCTCCGTTGGACAACTGCTCAGCAACTGTATCTCTGTCATCTTCACAGTTCTGCAGGATACTAACCTTGATGAGTTCTCTTGCTTCAAGGACTTCATCAATTTGCTTAACCATATTTTCATTTACCCCACCTTTGCCAACTTGAAAAATCGGATTAAGGTGATGGGCTTTCGATCTTAAAAAACGTTTTTGCTTACCTGTTAACATGTATATCCTCCTAAATGTCTTAAAACATTTTCTTTCATTCTTTGTGTATCAGGAAAAATACCCGTCCATTTTTCGAAGGCGAGTGCTCCTTGATACACAAACATATCAATGCCATTTTGGGTTGCTGCTCCGTTGATTGCAGCATCCTTTAATATTTTCGTCTTGAGCGGATTATAGATAATATCACTCACTAGTGCCTTTGTTGATAGGTTCTCGAGTGAGAGTGGGGAGAAATCAACTTCAGGTACCATTCCAATCGAAGTGGTTTGAATGATCAGCTGATACTCTCCAAGCAGCCTTTCAGCGTTTGCTCGATTTAAAACGCGAGACTTGACCTCATACGGACATGTCTTCACTAATTCCTCAGCCTTTTCCATTGTCCGATTAAAAATATCAATCCTTTTTACCCCAGCTTTGGCCATAGATAAATAAATGCCCCTTGCTGCACCGCCTGCTCCTATAATTAAAGCTGATCTCTCTTTAAAATCAGCGGCGTGTCCTTCCAGCCCCTTTACAAAGCCAGGTCCATCCGTATTATAGCCTGTAAACAAGCCGTTTTCATTTTTAACTGTATTTACAGCTCCAATTGCTTCAGCCAATGGATCGATTTTATCAAGAAGCGGCATGATTTTTGTTTTATGCGGGATTGTTACATTGAAACCACTCGTTCCTAATGCTTTCAATCCTTTCACAGCATCCTCGAGATCATCCTTAATTACGCGGAAGGGAAGATAACTGGCATCAATGCCGTATAGCTCGAATAAATCATTGTGCATGGCAGGAGACATTGAATGGGCGATTGGATCGCCAATCACACCGAACATTTTTTTCATCTGTTTCTCCCGCCCTTTCCATCAGACTGTTAGTAGCCGTCACTTTTTAGATTTAAATTAAAGACCTTCTTAACAAAACATGTACTCCTTTAGGAACATAAGCGGCGATTTTTGCACCTGCTTCATTCACTGTCACCCAGCCAAGTCCGGAAAATACAACATCGGTTTTAGGTTCTTTAATCATAAACTCATGACGCACAAGTTCTGGGAACTCTTCCATTTGTTCACGCCGAGGAGGGGTCAGGAGTTCTCCAGCATGGTTCTTATAAAGTTCATCAGCGTTTTCGAGCTTAGTCCGATGAATGTTGATTTCATTAGGCAAATAGCAGGGAAAAGACCTTCTGCCGCCTGAAATGTAATCAAACCGTGCCAGGCCTCCGAAAAATAATGTTTGACTTTCATTTAACTGATAAACCTTAGGCTTAATTTCCCTTTTAGGAGTAATGAATTTCAGGTCACGTTTATCTACATAGTGTGCCATTTGATGATGATTGATAATTCCCGGTGTGTCAACGATTGCTTTGCCATCTGCCAAAGGAATTTCAATCATATCGAGGGTCGTACCTGGAAAATGGGAAGTAGTAATGACATCGCCTTCTCCAGTTACTTCTTTGATGATTCGATTTATAAAAGTAGACTTCCCTACATTTGTACAGCCAACAATGTATACATCCTTGCCATTTCGATATTCATCGATGGCAGCTGCTGCCTCTTTAATATTCAACCCTTTAGATGCGCTAACAAGAAATACATCTATAGGATTGAGTCCGAGTTCCCTGGATTCTTTTTTCATCCAATCAATCAGCTTTCTTTGCTTGACGGACTTTGGCACAAGATCCGCTTTATTTCCGATAAGCAATACTTGGTTACTTCCGGCAAAACGGTGGATCCCCGGCAGCCAGCTGCCATTAAAATCAAAGATATCAACGATCTTGACAATAAGGGCATCCCTTTTTCCAAGCTCATTCAATATTTTTAAGAAATCATCATCAGTAAGGCTGACATCCTGAATCTCATTGTAATTCTTTAATCGGAAGCATCGCTGGCACACTACGACTTCTTTTTCCAGTGATGAAGGCGGGGCGTAACCCAGCTGCTCCGGATCTTCTATCTGTATTTTCACACCACAGCCTGTGCAGGCAAATTGTTCACTCAATGCTTAGTCCTCCCAATTCAGCTTACCTTGTTTCCTGAACCAATCTAAAATCCTTCTTTCAACTTTCCGGTTGAATTTTGTTACAAAGCCATCTGTCTTTGCAACCGGAACAACAAGAATCGTATGGAAGCCGCTTCTATTGCCGCCAAGGACATCAGTCAGCAATTGGTCACCAATCACCACTGTTTCCTCTTTCCGCAGTCCCATTTGCTTTAAAGCCTTATTAAACGCGCGGCTCATAGGCTTTCTTGCTTGAAAAATAAATGGTATTTGAAGGGGATCGGAAAACGACTTAACCCTATTCTCGTTATTATTCGAAACAATCGTGACAAGTATTTCATTTTTCCTCATATTGTCAAACCACTCGATCAGCTTTGGAGTCGCATTTGGGCGGTCCCATTCAACTAGCGTATTATCAAGGTCAGTAATAATGCCCTTCACGCCTTTTTCTTTTAAGCTTTCCGGCTGGATATCAAATATACTTTTCACGTGCTGGTCAGGCAAAAAATGCTTTAGCAATTTCATTACACCTCATTAATTAAGTTCCTATCATACCGTTAACATCATACCCAATTTCACCCTCGCTTTCAAAGCAAACATTTGAACGAGTGAAAAATAATGATTATAACCAGATTGTGTCCGACAATAAATAGTTAAAAAACATCCTTTTTCAACGAAAATCAAAACATTCTCTAAAAAACCAAAAAACTTTTCGACAAAATCCAACATTTTCCTATATTGTGGATAACCTTATGCACAATATACACAGTGATTCTATTACTTTTTTCCCATTTATAAACAAATTAATCACAGGTTATCCACTGGTATTTGTGGATAATTAGAACGGTTGTTCTCAAAGATTCATTCTGATAGAGTAGGGGTAGAACAAATTAGCTTACAATTTTATGCAATATACAACTGGTTTAGAAGTATCCTTTTGGGGGTGAATGACTAGAATGCGTAAACTTTCGGACGAACTATTGATTGAGTCTTATTTTAAAGCAAGAGAATTAAATCTAAGCTATGAGTTTATTAGATTGATCGAAACGGAAATCCATCGGCGGTCATTATCTAACCGGATTAAAGTTTCATCCTAACAGCCCCAGAAGCGGGCTTTTTTTTATTGGCTATTTTTTTAAATGATTGTTATTTCCGACATAGATTTTCCAAAAAATCGTTGACTGAAGCGGAATGTGTGAGACTCCTCCGAAAATGCTAACGCTTTTCTTCGTGCGTGGATTTAAAACCAGGAAAGGCACAGTGTGAATCTGTGCCATGGTTTGTCATTCTTGTCCCTTTAAAGTTCCGATCCTTTCGCCATATTTTATATGATAAGGCGTCACGATACTGGGAAGCAGGCTGAAAGTATTTTTTTCAAAAAGCAAAACAACCGTTGAGCCAAAAGTGAAATATGCCATTTGTTCACCTTTATTGAGCTTCTCTCCATTATGGGTCGTTTCGATTGAATTAACGAACATGGCTCCTACCTTGACTAAGGCAGTCATGCCTGATTTATGCCTGATTTCTGTGATCTTTCGATAGTTTTTGGATAGCGGGAAATCTCCATACCTTAATCCCGTTTTGTTAACAGGATAGGATTTCATGCCAAGTGTCCATTGATTCGTCACTGCACCGGATAAGGG
>NZ_JBAVFI010000323.1:0-3750 GCF_049588175.1 Mesobacillus sp. | reverse complement strand
AAGCCCGCATAAGTAATTCATTCAAGTAGCCTTGTATTATTAATTTGGCTCTGTTAAAGCCTAATGTTGTTTTTTAAAACCTGTTGATTGTAGTGGAAGGCGCGAAGACTCCTCCGAAAATGCTAACGCATTTCCATCGTGCGTGGGCAGAATCGAGGGAGCTAATCAATGTCCTGCGGGCGCAGCTGGTCAGGTGAGACCTAGGTGAAATGATTCTCGTGAGGAATCATTTGCACCCCGCAGGAGCGAAGCGACGAGGAGGCTCAGCGCCAGCCCCTAGAAGAATTTT
Organism: Mesobacillus sp.; assembly: GCF_049588175.1. Classification (GTDB taxonomy): domain Bacteria; phylum Bacillota; class Bacilli; order Bacillales; family Cytobacillaceae; genus Mesobacillus. Next base: position 3,461 of record NZ_JBAVFI010000323.1, on the reverse strand, counting down.
CATAATTCTTCCGCGGAAAGCGAAGCACCTGGAAGGAAAATCAACAGCCTTTTTTAACAGAGCCTATTATTAAAAGAAAAATTGTTAATTAACATTCACGATCGGTTTCTTATTCTTAATCCTGTCCCTTAATTCAGCCATCATGGCCAGCAAGCGTTCTCCCCTGTCTTCAGGGGCTATTTTTTTATGCAATACAGCATATAAAACAACGTCCCTCAGCATAAGGAAAAATGGAAGCTGCTCTTTCCAGCCTTCTGGAAGTTTATTTGCTTTTTCATACCCTTCCATAAAAGCATTCAAGAATTCATCAGCAAATTTTTGCCTTTGTTCTTGTTTTTCTGGTGGGATTTTATAAAAAATGGAATAAAACAAAGGAATGGCAATGTCAGATGCAAACCAGAAGTAACAGGCATCATCGAAATCAAATACGTGTATTTTCTCGCCATCGTAAAAAAAGTTTCCTGAGTGGATATCTGTATGAATCAATCCGTATGTATCCTGATCTTGAGGAAGTTTGGACAGAGTATCCAACAATTCATGGGCATTTTCAACCAGTTGGGCATCCTCTGCGGGAAAATATTTTTCCACTTCCAGTAATTCATCTTGATTCCAGCTGATTCTTACCTTGATCCCGTCGGAAGGCTTATAGGATTTAGTAGCCTGATGCATCAACGCAGTTGTTTCTCCCCAAGCCTTAAACAGTTGAGAATCGAACTTTTCAGAGCGGACATTCACTGGTTCACCTTCAGCCTTGGAATACAAGCATCCGTAAAATTCACTGCCATCATCGGCACTCAATGGTTCAACAAATCGTCCATTAATGGATGAGTAAACTTCTGGGATGGACAAACCAGACTTGTGTAGATGCCTCATCCAATCCATTTCTGAAGCAATTTCCTCTCCGCTTCGATGTGAGCTATGGGTTACCCTTAAAATAAAGGCCTTTCCATTTTTGTAGGTTTCAAATACATAGTTCTCAAAATCCCCGAGCTTTTTAACTTCAGATTCAAGTCCGTATAAATTTAAAAAATTGTTCAGTAGCTGATCGTTCATTAATCTTTCTACTATTTTTTCCATCGTTCCCATTTTCCCCTTTATTTTTTATCTTTTCTTAATACTCAAAATATATTACACCATATATTTCGTTAGAAAAGCTATTTTTATCTGCAGACTTTTTTTGTAAAATAAAATGTAGGAAATCGAAATAATTTTCAAAGGAGACGACCATGAGCCAATCTGCTGCAGCTGTCAAAATGAAACCACAAAAGCAAAACGAGACAGCTTATAAAATTCTATTCATCATTGGGTTAGTACATTTGCTGAATGACTCCATCCAATCAGTTATACCTGCGATGTTTCCGATACTTGAGAAATCGATGGGTCTAACTTTTACACAATTAGGCATAATCGGCTTTTCACTAAACATTGTGTCCTCGGTTCTCCAGCCTTTGATTGGCATGACGACCGATAAGAAGCCTATGCCATATGCCCTGCCGCTTGGCTTGACCTCTACAATGTTTGGCGTATTAGGCCTGGCTTTTGCCCCAAGCTTTGAGTTCGTCATACTTTCAGTTTTGTTCATCGGGCTGGGATCTGCCGTTTTTCATCCTGAAGGGTCAAGGGTTGCTTATATGGCAGCGGGACCACGCAGAGGTCTTGCCCAGTCGATCTACCAGGTTGGAGGGAATTCAGGTCAAGCACTTGCTCCGCTGATCACAGCACTCATACTTGTGCCTCTTGGCCAGATTGGTGCGGCATGGTTCACATTAGTGGCTGCATTCGCAGTTGCCTTGCTTGTGTATATTGCTTCCTGGTATACCCGAAAACTGGATTTCGAGAAAATCGCTTCAAAAGTTAAACAATCCAGCAAAAAAGTAAACAAAGGAATCTCTAAAAATATTAAAATAGCACTTGTCCTGATTCTATTTTTGATTTTCGCCCGTTCATGGTATATATCAGGAATGACTAATTTCTATGCGTTCTATGCAATCGATAAATATGGCCTTTCAATAAAAGAATCTCAGCTGTTCCTGTTCGCCTTCCTGGTAGCCGGAGCAGTCGGAACTTTTTTTGGCGGACCACTCGCAGATCGTTTTGGTAAGAAAAATATTATTTTTATCTCCATGGTAGCGACCGCCCCGCTGTCAGCAATCATTCCATTTGTTCCTTATGCGGTGGCATTTATCCTGTTAACAGTCAGCGGCTTCATCTTAATGTCGAGTTTTTCAGTCACAGTCGTTTATGCACAGGAGCTAGTCCCAGGCAAGATAGGCACCATGGCGGGTCTGACAGTAGGGCTGGCTTTTGGAATGGGAGCAATTGGTTCAGTCGGCCTCGGTTCTTTAGCGGATTTGATTGGCTTGCCACGGATGATCATGGGTGTCGGCTTCCTTCCACTTTTAGGAATAATGACACTATTCCTTCCATCTGACGCAAAGCTTGCGAAATGGAACGATTAAAATTTTCCATTTGTTGATTTACGTTTAGGCATCCTCTGCTTAAGGAATAATGTAATGAGCACAACAGGAAGGGAGATTAACATGTCTAAATTTAAAATCAACTATTTTTTCGAAAAAGATTTTTCTGTATCACGTCCTATCGAGGTAGAAGATATATCTGATGCAATCCAGGACGCTAAGGATCATGAGGGTATCATAGAATTCACCTGTGAAGATCATGTATTCCACAGATTCGATACTAAAGACATTAAGCTAGTTACGATAACGGAAGATTAATAACTTTTCTTGATTTCGATATTTCATGCTAAAACGGGAATTCAAAATCCATTTCAGTGCTGATAGATGCTCCGCATCAATACTGAATTTGTATTTTGATGAACAGCTTTTAAGCGAATATAAAATAGGGGTGATGCGAAGGTTATAGATTCCTTTGCCTCACCCCTTTTGTTATTGAATTAGATTAATTTTATCCGCGCAGCAAGTTCCTGCTTTTCATCTTCTGTCAACATATTTTCTGCCATCGGAAACAAAATGCTTTCCTCTTTCGAAAAATGGCTGACAAGTGTGTAATTTGCATCTTTGATTAATTGTGCATTATGGATTATTTGCTCTTTTGCCATTTCTTCAGTTCCATTCTTGGTGTTATGAAGGAATGTTCCTATGAATCTTTTTGCTTGATCATGCTCATATTCCATTACAGCAATCGGACCCATTTCTCTGCCGATATATGCAGCCATCATCTCAAACAGCACTCCTTCTTCACGTTCCGAGTGCGGTTCCAGCTGTGCAAGAAACTCAACCACTGCAGGACGCAGCTTATTGAAATTCTCCTCAATTTGTATTCCTTCTTCTATTTTCACACATAAATTCAACAATTCTTCAAGCCTATCAAGCAAAGGCGGATGCTCACTCTTCAATTGCTGTAACCCCTCGGATAATACAAAACTGGAATCTTGATTTAGTCCACTCATGCAGCCAGACATCTTTATCGGCCTCCTATTC
>NZ_JBAVFI010000322.1:0-1799 GCF_049588175.1 Mesobacillus sp. | reverse complement strand
CCTGAGGATTTAAAGAATATACCTGTCATGACTGCTGCTGGACCTGCGCTGGCTTCAGACCTTGCCAGCCTTGAGGTAAGCGAGGAGCCTACAAGCAGATTCCATAAAGACGGCGACACTTATATCCGCGTAACAGCGACAGTAAATCCGAGAAATCTGTCTGAAGTGGCTGCCGCCATCAATAAAGCAGTAATGGGGACCCCATCTGAAAAGGCCCTGAAATTTGCTGATGGTGTTGAGGTTTTTGTCGGCGGTGCCAATGCACAGCAAATGGATGATTTCACTGATTTATATATCACAATGGCTGTTTCCATCGGGCTTGTTTTCTTAATCATGGTCATCACGTTTAAATCAATGCGAGCACCAATTGCGATTCTATTCTCCTTGCCGCTCGCTGCCATCGGAGCAATCCTTGGCTTATTAATCAGCCGGATTCCTGTTGATATCACAGCACTGCTTGGAGCATTGATGCTCATCGGAATCGTCGTGACGAACGCAATCGTCCTTCTGGACCGAGTCAAGCAAAATGAAGAAAAAATGATCCTTCGCGATGCGCTTGTCGAAGCAGCCGCAACAAGGATGAGACCAATACTGATGACCGCTGTGGCAACAATTTCTGCGATGGTACCACTGCTCTATAAAAAAGCAGAGACAGGCAATCTTGTCTCCCAAAGCCTAGCAGTAGTCGTCATCGGCGGCCTAGCAGTCGCCACAGTGCTTACGCTGGTTGTCATCCCAGTAATTTACGAATTGCTGCATTTTAGAAAATCCAAAAAGCAGCGCAAAGAACAGAACAAGAAGCAAGGGGACGTACCTTTTGCTTCATCCTTGTGAAGAACGGGGAAAAAACATGGAAAGGAAGCACGGGGACGTACCTCGTGCTTCTTCTTTTTCTTTGAAGCACTGGGACGGAAGCACGGGGACGTACGCTCTGCTTCTCCCATTAATCGCAAAAACAAATGCGACAAAGTGACAGTACTGCTCTCAAACGATATTTCGATATGAAAGATGTAGAGGTAAGGTGTCTATGTATCAACCTAATGAGGGACATGGATTAAAAGGAGAAGCAAGGAAGGATACGCTCTGATATTTAGATTAATAGTATTAGCACCGTGACGGTTCCAGTGTTTCAATTAATTTCCACTTAAGAAGCAAAGGGTACGTCCCTCTGCTTCAATCTAATTAGAAAAAGACTTTCCAATAATCCGGTTGTATTCCTCCTCACTTAAAATCCCTATCTTCCGGCAAATTTTTGAATACAACAAAATTTTCTTCTGAATACGTGAATTCCTCATTCGAATCACTCCATTTTCTATATATATACTCTAAATTCGACAAAAGGTTTCCATTGAGCAAAAAAAATTCTTTCGTTAAACTTTTTATCTCCACATCAAATTTAAGGGACCTAACCTGTGCTTCTTCCATGAAGAAAGATAGGCTTATAAGGTCCACCAACCGTTTATTATCAGAGGTGAGGGCAAGGTCCATATGGATTGAATACCTGTGATATCCCTTAATAATATAAAAAGATCCGAATCATTTTCGGATCTTTTTACTCGTTTAAGAATGATCGGTTCCAGCATCACCGCTTTTTTTCTCCAGAATCTCCTTTATTTCTCCAACATCACCTTTTGCATTTATAATTTCAAAAATTTGATTTAATCCTTCGGAAGTTTCCTGGTCTCTGTCTTTCATTTGTTTGCCTCCTTTTCACATTGGTAATAGATTTTCCGAATTCCTTTCCTATATCCATAAAACAAATTGTATTCAGGCATATTTTTAAAAATTGGCTAAATAAA
>NZ_JBAVFI010000321.1:0-2348 GCF_049588175.1 Mesobacillus sp. | reverse complement strand
GTGTACAGGATGCCATCTTTTTCAGTTACATCATCTGTATGAGTGTGACCGTGAAGACTAAGGTTCACGTTAAACTGCTTCATGACATCAACAAGTTCCTGCGCATTCTCCCCATGCCATTGCTGGTCATATTTAATGCCAAGCTTTTCACCGAGCAATAAGGTCGATAAAGACTGCGGATTATGCTGCGCATCATATTGCTTCCAGTAGCTTTGCACTTCTGGATCGCTTTGCGGCCAGATATCGCGGTCGCGCCATAAAGGATTATGATGTGAGAATAAGCCTTTGATCTGCCCAGGCTGTGCTGATTCAGCGTTTGCAGACAGATCTTCTTTTACCCAATTAAGCTGGTCATTCCTGATCTGCCCGCCCCATGTCGGCACGGACACAGTCCCATTGCCTGAGCGGTCAAACTTATGCCAGTCGAATGAATTGTAGCCAATATAGTGTGCATATGGTCCATAATCAAATGAGAAATACTGAGGCCCAAAGTATTGTTCCCAGTACTTCGCTCCGTCCGCAAGCGTGGCATCCTGTGCATAATAATCATGGTTGCCCGGGACGATGTACACAGGAACATTCAGCTTCTGCAATATACGGTATGTCTCTTCATATTCATAAATATATTCCTGAGGGTTCATCTGCCCGTACATCAAATCGCCAGTCACAACGACAAAGTCCGGATTCGTAAGGTTTACTTCCTTGATCGTTTTTTGCAAATAAAGCCAGCGCTTCTTCTCATCTGGATCCCACATCCCTGCCTCTTTAGCAAGTGCCGGGTCTGTACCAGAAACGTTGTCTGGATCACCAAGATTTCGCGGCGAACCAACGTGCGTATCTGTCAGATGTAAAAACGTGAAATCCTTTTTAAATGTATCTACTACTTTAACAGAATGCGGCTGCTCATCTGTGATTCGCTTGCCATTCCCTGTAAAAGAAACCTCCAGATCATATAATTTTTCCGGCACGTTGTCCGGGATTTGGACGGTTACATTATAAATAGATGAGCTTTTTTTCCAATAAGAGTCTCCTGCCTCCGCCTTTTGGACAGGTAGGTCATATTCCTTCGTCAATGAAGAATGATTTGTTTGCTTCAATTTTACATTCCAGGCACCGGCCTCTGCGCCCTTGCTGTCCACCTTTACGGTCAGCGTTTTGCCCTTTTGTTTAATTGCTGGTGTCGCGAAAAGAGGATAAATGATTTCGTTCACTTTTGAATCAACTGCAATAATCGGCACCGCGTCAAGATAATTCGTGCTGTTTCCAATGCCGCCATCCTGTGTTCCTGCAGCACTCAACAGGCTGCCATTTGCAACGGAAGCTAACGGCAAGATCGAAAAAAGCATGGAACCAATCATAAGTTTCTTCAACATATTTTTCACTGTTTGATAACCTCCTTTTCTGCCCTTATCGTAGCACGGCATTGTAAAGGGGGTTTTAAGCTAACATGACAATACAGCAAAGGATATTACAAAATTCGACATCTTCTATTTCTCCGCTTCCTTCAAAGCTTCCTTCTCTACCAATCCCATAAAATCTCTGACTACTTTATTGTTATTCTTCTCACCGCCCATTTTCAGCAGGACCTTTCCCAAGAAATTGACCCCTTTGTTTTGTCCTTGATAGATAAACTTCGTCTCGTTCTCGCTTAATTTAATCAATGTGAATGCGACTTCAATCTCGAAAGCTTTCGCAAGAGTAAATCCACTCTTATTGTGCTTTTTATCTGGTGTATTTTCGTACTCCAGGTCTTCAACGATATACGTCTCAACCCGCTTTCCTTCCTTATATTTTTGCTGGTATGTAGAGCCAACGACGCCTTCCTTTTTCTCGATCACTTTGTTTTCAATTACATTCGGCATGATTCTCTGGATATTCTCCAGTTCAAATAACGTCCAAATCGTCTCGATATTCACCGGTATGATTTTTTCTTCGTACCATTTAATCATCTGCGCTCTCTCCCAATTCTAATTCGAAAAATTGATCCATGTCCTCGATAATGTTCTCCAGATCCTTGATCTGATCTACTAGTCCCTGCCGTTTTTTCAGGATTAGTTGTTCCAGATTCTCAAAGGATTCATCGTTCACCACTGTCAGCATTTCCTGGATGGTAAAATTAAACCGCTTCAAGTGTACGAGCAGCCTTGCTACAAGATAGGAACCATTGTCATAGTAGCGGTATTTATTCTTTGGATCGACATAAACCGGCTCGAGCAATTTGATTTCCGCATAATACCGCAGCGTTTCCTTGCTCAAACCTGTCATCTTGGAAAATTCGCTTATCCTGTACATGACGGCCTCCTTACACAAACATCATAAACCATGTAGTGCACTACGTGGTCAACGAT
>NZ_JBAVFI010000320.1:0-3723 GCF_049588175.1 Mesobacillus sp. | reverse complement strand
GTCAATAATACTGGCTCTTTCGGTTCAGTCCAATCTATGGGAATCATCAACTATCCGCAGGCTGCAATCCTGCAGGTTGAATCCATCGTTAAGCGTCCAGTCGTAATGAACAATGGCATGATTGCTGTCAGAGATATGGTGAACCTATGTCTCTCACTTGATCACCGTGTACTTGATGGACTTGTTTGCGGCCGTTTCCTCCAGAGAGTAAAAGAAATTCTCGAGCATACTTCAAAAGAGACAACTTCAATTTATTAATAGCTCTTTTATAGACTTGCAATTTAATGCGGGAATATGTATGAACAGCTATTAACAATATTTAAAGCCGCTGCCCGGTAAGCAGCGGCTTTTATATTGAGATGCACTTCGTTGCTAGAACAGCTATCGTGTACTAAAATAAAGAGGAAAAGAAAAATGCGAATTTTATTGCAATTTATGTATGAAGGGGGGCAGGCTGTCTATTAAAGTGGACAGTTGAATAATGACCATTGAAAACATGAAGGCTACGAATTTTAATAATGCTTCATTGGAAGATTGGCAGGAAAAAGCGTTAGCATCATTAAAAGGAAAACCAATTGATACTCTTTATACAAGTACATACGAACAAATAACACTTAAACCGCTCTATACACAGGAAGATATCATGGAGGATCAGGTTCCTGATATTCCAGGGCAAGGAGATTTCAGGCGAGGAAATGATCCACTAGGCTATCTGTCAGGACCATGGCAAATCGCAAACCGTTTAGCTTATACAAACCTGGAGGAACTGGAAGAAAAAATATCAGCTGCACTAGCAAAAGGGCAAACATCTGTCTCATTTGAAGTGAAACCGGAATTGTTTGCAGATAGCAACAAGTTAGTATCTTTTTTTGAGAAGTTCAAAAGTGATTATCCATTTAGCATTGACGCCGCCTACCTTCAGGCCCCTTTGCTCGCTGCTTTAATCCATGCGAACAATGAAGCTGATACTAAAATGAACATTAATGGTTTTGTCGCTGCTGATCCAGTTGCAGAAGCGAGTTTAACAGGAGCTCTGCCAAAAGAAGAAGAACAGTTCTTTAGCGAGTGGTCAAGAAATCTAGAAGAAGCAAATATACATTTACCTGGCTTGAAAACTGTTTTAGTAAACACATCACCATATCATAATAGCGGTGCAAATGCTGTTCAGGAACTTGCAATCGCCATTTCAACAGGTGTGTACATTCTGCAAAAATTAATGGATCAGGGCTGGGAGCTAAAGAAAGCGTTAACAAAAATGGTCTTCCATTTTGCGATTGGATCCAATTTCTTTATGGAAACAGCAAAGCTGAGGGCTGCCCGCCTTTTATGGAATAAAACAGTTGAGGCATATGGAGCTGGTGAACAAGAACGTAAAATGGATATTTCAGCAGAGACCTCTATGTTCACGAAAACGATGTTTGATCCTTACGTAAATATGCTTCGAATTGGCAATGAGGCTTTTGCAGCTGTTCTTGGCGGAGTTCGGTACCTTCGAACGGGAACATTCGATGAAGCTTTAGGGGATGGTGATACGTTCTCTGAGAGAGTGGCCAGAAACACTCAGCTTATCCTGAAGTCCGAGGCACATCTTGAAAAAGTCGCTGATCCTGCAGGTGGATCATGGTACATTGAATCCCTTACGAGGCAGCTGGCAGAGAAGGCATGGGAGTTATTTCTGGAAATTGACCGCAAGGGTGGAATATTAGAAGCCATCAAAACCGGCTGGCTGCAGGAGCAAATCGCCCAAACTGCTAAAGAAAGGGAAAAAGACATATTCAAGCGCAAAAAAAGCATCATCGGCACCAATGTATATGCAAATCTCTCCGAGCACTTCAATGAACCAGTTGATTCTGAATGTGAAAATGTTTACTCAGACAAGTCACTGGCTGATTTCATGGTAATGTTCTCTGCTGGGGAACCTTTATCAGGTGGAATAGTATCATTGAAAACAGCTATCAGGTTTACCCCTTTCATACCTAAAAGATTATCGGAACCATATGAAAAATTGCGGTTCAGGGCAGAAAAACTCACAAATGCAACTGGAGAAAAGCCTTCGATCGGTTTAATGTGTTTAGGAGATATGAAAAAACATAAAGCAAGAGCCGACTTTATAGCAGGATTTCTTGCCGCTGGCGGGATGCACTCAGTTAGAAGCAGTGAGCTCAAAGATGCTGAGACTGCTGTTGATTTTATTAATTCTAAGAATTTTTCACAATATGTCATTTGCGGAGATGGTTCGGATTATGCAATACTCGGGCCTGAGCTTGTAAGGGAGATAAAAAAGCAGCATCCAGAAGCAAAGCTTTATTTAGCAGGTTTGCCTGATGGGAATGAAGCAGGTTTGAAGGCAGCTGGAATTGAAGACTTTATTCATCTAAGAAGCGATGCGCATCAGATTCTATCTTCATTGCTTCTTGATATGGAGGTTAGCTCACATGCAAAAGCCTGATTTTGCAAAAGTTAGATTGTTTGAGACTGAAAAGCCAATAAACAGAGAGCAAATTGATCATGACATCAGCCAAAGTATAGATGCTTTGTTATTCGAAACAAATGAACAAATTAAGGTGAAACCAGTTTATACAAAAAATGATATAAACGCTGCAGAGCATCTTAACGGCAAACCTGGATTACCTCCGTATACGAGAGGGCCGTATCCAGCCATGTACGTCAATCGTCCCTGGACTGTCAGGCAATATGCTGGATTCTCGACTGCCGAGGAAAGCAATGCATTTTACAGGAGGAATCTCGCGATGGGGCAAAAGGGGCTGTCCGTTGCTTTCGACCTGGCTACGCATCGCGGCTATGATTCTGACCATCCTCGTGTTGAGGGAGATGTCGGCAAGGCTGGAGTTGCAATTGATTCAATTTTGGATATGAAAATTTTATTCGATGGAATCCCTTTGGACCAAATGTCTGTTTCAATGACAATGAACGGGGCAGTTTTGCCGATCATGGCATTTTTTATTGTTACAGCGGAAGAACAAGGTGTCACACAGGATAAATTGTCTGGGACCATCCAAAATGATATTCTCAAGGAATATATGGTAAGGAACACTTATATTTATCCTCCGGAAATGTCGATGAAAATTATTGCAGATATCTTTGAATATACGTCAAAGTACATGCCTAAATTCAATTCAATCAGTATCTCAGGCTATCATATGCAGGAAGCAGGAGCCCCTGCGGATATCGAATTGGCTTACACCCTTGCGGATGGACTAGAATATGTGAGGACAGGTCTGAAGGCAGGAATTGATATTGATTCCTTTGCGCCGCGGCTGTCATTTTTCTGGGCAATAGGCATGAACTATTTCATGGAAGTAGCCAAAATGAGAGCAGCCCGCTTCATCTGGGCAAAAATGATCAAAACCTTCAATCCTGAAAATGAGAAATCAATGGCATTAAGAACTCATTCGCAAACATCCGGTTGGAGTCTGACAGAACAGGATCCATATAATAATGTAATCCGCACCTTGATTGAAGCGCATGCAGCTGCAATGGGTCATACACAATCGCTCCATACGAATGCATTAGATGAAGCAATTGCATTGCCAACTGATTTTTCTGCTAGGATTGCTCGAAATACACAATTATTTCTTCAAGAAGAAACCGGCATTACTAAAGTCATTGATCCATGGGCAGGCAGCTACTATGTAGAGAGCCTGACTAACTCGCTGATCGAACGCTCATGGAAGCATATTGAAGAAATTGAAAGCCTTGGAG
>NZ_JBAVFI010000319.1:0-3317 GCF_049588175.1 Mesobacillus sp. | reverse complement strand
GATATGAATATTATGTACTCGACCAGCCATCGGTCCCGGATGCTGAATACGACCGATTATTAAGAGAATTGATTGAAATCGAAGAGCAGTTCCCTGAATTGCAGACGCCGGATTCTCCGACAAGGCGTGTCGGCGGCGAGATTTTATCAATGTTCAACAAGGTGCAGCATGCCACGCCAATGTTAAGCCTGGGCAACGCTTTTGATGAGCAGGACCTTCGCGATTTCGATCGCCGTGTGCGCCAGGGTGTTGGCGAAAATGTTGCATATGTGTGCGAACTGAAAATCGATGGACTAGCTGTTTCGCTCATTTATGAAGACGGTATGTTTGTCCGCGGGGCGACTCGAGGCGATGGAACGACAGGTGAGGATATTACGTCTAATCTTACGACAATCCGCTCCCTGCCGATCCGCCTGAAGGATCCTGTTTCGCTGGAGGTTCGCGGTGAAGCGTTCATGCCGAAAAACTCGTTTGAAGCATTGAACAAAGCCAGGTTGGAAAGGGAAGAGGAGCCATTTGCGAACCCGCGAAATGCAGCTGCAGGCTCACTTCGCCAGCTTGATCCAAAAATTGCTGCCTCACGGAATCTGGATGTATTCCTTTATGGTATTGCCAATCTAGGTGATACAGGAATTGAATCGCACAGTGAGGGCCTTGATTTCCTGGAGAAGATGGGCTTCAAGACAAATAGAGAACGCCGAAAAGTTGCTGACATCGAGGGTGTTATTGAATATGTGAATAGCTGGGTCGAGAAGCGCCCAAACCTTCCATACGACATCGACGGCATCGTCATCAAAGTCGATTCGTTTGACCAGCAGGCAGAGCTTGGTACCACCGCGAAAAGCCCTCGCTGGGCAATCGCCTTCAAGTTCCCGGCTGAAGAAGTCGTTACGACTCTGAAGGATATTGAACTGAGTGTTGGACGTACAGGTGTTGTCACTCCGACTGCCATCCTCGAGCCTGTTCAGGTTGCAGGAACAACGGTTGGACGAGCATCCCTGCACAATGAAGATCTGATCCGTGAAAAGGATATTAAAATCGGCGATAAAGTTGTCGTGAAAAAAGCTGGGGACATCATTCCTGAAGTCGTGAACGTTCTTGCAGAGCAACGGACTGGCGATGAAGTTGAATTCCATATGCCGACCCATTGCCCTGAATGTGAAAGCGAGCTTGTCAGGATTGAAGGGGAAGTCGCCCTTCGGTGCATCAATCCTAAGTGCCCAGCACAAATCAGGGAAGGCTTGATCCATTTTGTTTCACGCGATGCGATGAACATCGATGGCCTTGGCGAACGAGTGGTCAGCCAGCTATTTGCTGAACAGCTGATCAAGGACGTTGCCGATATCTATAAACTGACTCGCGAGCAGCTGCTTGCACTTGAGCGGATGGGCGAAAAGTCCGTCAACAACCTGCTGTCAGCGATCGAAGCTTCAAAAGCGAATTCGCTAGAAAAGCTATTGTTCGGCCTTGGCATCCGCCTTGTCGGAGCGAAAGCAGCCAAGACGCTTGCCCAGGAATTTGGCACGATGGACCAGCTGATGGAAGCATCACGTGACCAATTGACAGCCATCAACGAAATCGGCGACAAAATGGCCGATTCAGTTGTCATGTATTTTGACAATGATGAGGTAAAAGAATTAGTTTCTGAGCTGAAGGCTGTTGGTGTTAACATGGAATACAATGGCCCGAGAAAAATTTCCGCAGAAGATTCAGATTCCTTCTTTGCTGGTAAAACGGTCGTGCTGACAGGGAAGCTTGAGCAAATGGGACGAAACGAAGCGAAAGAAAAAATCGAGGCGCTTGGCGGCAATGTAGCTGGAAGTGTGAGCAAGAAGACAGATTTGGTCATCGCAGGTGAAGATGCCGGATCGAAACTGACAAAAGCCGAAAGCCTGGGCATTGAAGTGTGGAACGAGGAGAGAATGATCGAAGAATTAAATAAGTAAGAGGTGTAAACGCCATGAGGAAGCTCTCAATGGTCGCTTTATCTCTTGTCCTTTTGCTGACGGCCTGTGCCCCTAATTTTCAAAAGCAGGAAGAGGTCGTCCAGAAGAAGGATGATGATACGAAAGAAAAAGCGATTATCCCGAAATACAAAATTTCGGAAGAATTTTACCGGACCATCATGCCATTTGAGCCTGGGGAAGCCCGCGGCATGGTCGTCAATAATTTAAATACACGCTATGACATCACTGAGTTCGAAACCGGCTTGATGCGCATTGCGCAAAATTCATTTTCCACAGATCAATATGTGTTCAAGGAAGGGCAGTACCTTGATTCACGAACAGTTGGATTGTGGCTGAACCGTCAGTTCACCGAGGACCAGCTAAAGAAAGAAGGCTTGAAGAAAAAGGACAATATCGGCCTCAACCCGCTAGATCCTGGTACAGGTGATGTCCATGAACGAAATAAAAAGAATCCGATTTACCTGGCCCATATCCTTGAACACGACTACTTGGTGAAAGTAGGTGGAGAAAAAGGAACGTACCAGTTAGGCGGCGTGGCAATTGGGCTGGCGATGAATTCCGTCCATTACTACACGAAGGAAAAGTATGGAGCTGTTTATGAAAAGAACATTTCCCGTGCCGTCCTTGAAAGGGAAGGCAAGAAAATGGCCCAGGAAGTCGTCAACAGGCTAAGAGGAATAAAAGAATTAAGAGATGTGCCGATCACAGTCGGTCTGTTCGAACAGCAAAGCAGATCGTCTGTCGTTCCAGGAAACTTCTTTGCTTTTGGTGAAGTTTCGCAGGGAAGCAACAATATCGGCAGCTGGAAAGATGTGAAGGAAGAGTATATCCTGTTCCCTTCCGAAAAAGCACAGAAGGACCACAGGGATGACTTAACCTTCTTCCAGAACTTCAAACAAGACGTAGAGACCTATTTTCCTAACTTCAATGGCGTCATTGGAAAAGGATTTTATCTAGATGGCCAGCTTCAGGAGCTGAACATCAATATTCCAATCCAGTTCTATGGAAAAGCCGAAGCCATTGGATTCACACAGTACGTAACGGGGCTCGTCATGGAGCATTTCCCGAGCTATGTATCGGTGCAGGTCAACATTTCCTCCGTCATGGGACCGGAAGCATTGATTGTAAAGAAACCAGACCAGGATGAACCGTTTGTTCATATTTATCAATAAGGGAAATCAGTAAAAGAAGCAAAGAGCTGCGGCACTTTGCTTCTTTTATGGGGGAGAGACCTTCGTGGCCTTTTAAAAACCGTTAAAGCGGAATAAAAGGATTCCCGAAAAAAGAAGTCTTTTTTTATAATCGCACCACCTTTGAGGGAGACTACGATGGTATCGAATCCGAGAAGTG
>NZ_JBAVFI010000318.1:0-5192 GCF_049588175.1 Mesobacillus sp. | reverse complement strand
TATTGGAACATCGTCATGGCGTTTTTCACTCTTTAGACTGTTCCAATGACCCTTATTGGAACATCGTCATGGCGTTTTTCACTCTTTAGACTGTTCCAATGACCCTTATTGGAACATCGGCATAGCGTTTTTAATACTTTAGACTGTCCCAATGACTCTTATTGGAACATCGGCATAGCGTTTATAATGCTTTAGATTGTTCCAATGCTCCTTATCGAAACCAAAAATGGCTGTTTTTTACATTTAAAGGGTTTTAGTTACCCAGAACCACTTTAAGTCGGTTTTCAAGCCAAAAATAACATAAAAAAAGATCCATCACTGATGGATCTTTTTTTATATTCTATGGCTTGTGTAGCTTCCGAGGAGCTTGACACTGCAGCCTAAGGCTTCGAGTTCAGCGATGGCTCCAGGAATCAATACCTCATCCATCTTCAAACTAATATCGATGATGAAAAAGTATTTTCCGAGCCCCGTCTTCATCGGCCTTGATTCAATTTTTGACAGATTGAGCTTTCTCCAGGAAAAAGCAGATAACACCTGATGCAGAGCACCGGCCTGGTCAGAAGGCAGTGTGATCATCAAGGTGGTTTTATAATCATCAGAGGGTTTAAGTCTGATGCTGTGCCCTTCCTTCGCAAGAATAGCAAACACAGTATGATTATAGCTGTAATCATGGATGTTTTCATTCACCCTGGCAAGGCCATATTCATCTGCTGCCAAGCCATTCGCAATTGCCGCGATGTTTAATTCTGGGTGGTCTTGTACGTATTTTGCAGCAGCAGCAGTTGAAGCCATATTTTCCAGTGGCGTTCCTTTGAATTCTTTATGCAGGAATTTATGGCACTGTGCTAGTGCATGAGGATGGCTGTAAATCATTTCAGCCTTATTCCATTGATCTATGTTTGCTTTATGTACAAGCAAATGCTGCCTGATTGGAACAACCGCCTCACCGGCAATAACCAATTCAGATTCATGGACTAAATAATCAATCGTGATATTGACGGACCCCTCAATCGAATTTTCGAGCGGGACAATCGCTGCGTCAATCTCGCCCGCAGCCGCCGCATCCATACATTCAGGAATGCTTACATAGGGAGTCCTCTCAGCATCACTGAACAGTTGGCGTGCCGCGAGATCTGTAAATGTCGCCTTTGGACCAAGATATCCAATTTTCAAGCCAATCAACTCCCCCTGTAGCCAGTACAATTAAGCACCGGAACCAAGCACTTCTACTTTCTCTACAAATTCTAGCCTTTTCAATCTTCCTAGCAGTTCATCCAATTCGACTTTCATTTCAGTTACATTCAGGCTCAAAGTAACGTTTGCTCTGCTCTGTAACGGGATGGTCTGATGAATGGTCAGCACATTACAGCCAGTAGCCGCTACAGTACCTAACAGTTCCGATAAAGTTCCAGAACGGTCTTCAAGCTGAAAAAAAAGTGTGATGATTCGTTCTTTCACAACCGTATGGAACGGGAAAACAGTGTCACGATATTTGTAAAAAGCACTTCTGCTTAAATCTACCCGCTGGACTGCATCCCAGACTGACTCTGCTTTTCCCCGTTCAATCATTTCCTTTGCATCAAGCGTTTTCTTCATCGCTTCAGGCAGCACATCTTCCCGCACAAGGAAAAACTTTTTATCCAATTGATTTTGTTTCATGTTCCCACCCCATCAGAAGAGCGTAAGCGCCTGATCAGCAAAGATGATTTTTATTTAGATGTACAAGGCTTACTCAACAAATTCAAATTCATACTCAAGAAGCTTAACTGTATCTCCGTCTTTCGCTCCTCTTTCACGAAGGGCATCATCTATACCCATTCCGCGCATTTGGCGGGCAAATCTTCTTATTGATTCTTCACGTGAGAAATCAGTCATTTTGAACAGCCTTTCAATGCTGTCGCCAGAAATGACAAAGGTTCCATCCGGTTCCCGGGTAATTTCAAATTCCTGTTCTGCTTTCTCATGCTTATACATAACACGGTTAACGTCCGTATCTTCCTCAACTTCTTCTTCAATAAGAGGGAATTCCGGCGTCTTTTCGACTAAATCGGCCACCGAAAAGACAAGCTCGCGTAAGCCTTCACGTGTTATTGCAGAAATAGGGAAGATTGGATGTGCATCCCCAATCTTTTCTTTAAAGACCTTTAGGTTCTCTTCCGCATCTGGCATGTCCATTTTATTGGCAACAATTACTTGTGGCCTTTCTGTCAGCCTCAAGTTATATTCTTTTAATTCATTATTGATTGTTAAATAGTCCTCATAAGGGTCGCGGTCCTCAGTTGCAGCCATATCGATTACGTGGACAATGACGCGTGTACGTTCAATATGACGCAAAAATTGATGGCCAAGACCAACACCTGAATGCGCTCCTTCAATAAGGCCCGGCAAATCAGCAAGCACGAAGCTTCTGCCGTCTTCTGTTTCTACCATACCTAAGTTCGGTACGATTGTTGTAAAATGATACTCTGCAATCTTTGGCCTTGCAGCAGAAACTACTGACAGTAACGTTGATTTTCCAACACTAGGAAAACCGACAAGTCCTACATCAGCAAGAAGCTTCAATTCCATGACAATGTCTTTATCCTGTCCCGGCTCTCCCTTTTCAGAAAGTTCAGGTGCTGGGTTAGATGGAGTTGCAAAACGTGAGTTCCCGCGTCCTCCGCGTCCCCCTTTAGCGATGACAGCCTGTTGGCCATGTTCGACCAAATCTGCAATAACCGCTCCAGTTTTCGCATCTGATACGATCGTTCCAGGCGGAACTTTGACAATCATATCCTTTGCATTTTTACCATGCTGATTTTTAGACATCCCATGCTCACCGCGTGGAGCCTTGAAATGGCGCTGATACCTGAAATCCATCAATGTACGAAGTCCTTCTTCTACCTGGAAGATCACATTGGCACCGTTACCGCCGTCGCCGCCGGCTGGACCGCCGTTTGGCACATATTTTTCACGGCGGAAAGCAACCATTCCATCGCCGCCGTCTCCGCCTTTTACGTAAATTTTTACCTGATCGACAAACATTATGTCATTACCACCTGTCTGATTTTTGTTAATTATAAAAGAATATTGACGGTTTTATACTCATCTAAGAGGAGCAGCATTTTTTATGATTCCCTAGAGTGAAACCATAAAAACTTCAATCGTCAATTCGCCATCAATTACCCCGTCGGAAATTACATTCATTCCATTTGCGGGCTGATGGGCTAAAAAGTTTTCAATACGATTTTTATCATTTATTATTCCGCTAAAATCAAAAAAGAACCCAATACCTTTATCCTGTGGATCGATTGTGACGGAAAGATGATTTTCCTGATAACGTTCAATTGAAGAATTCAGCGTTTCAAACAGCAGCTCTGTCCAGCTAGCCAGCTGCTGATCATCTAGTCTGTGGAAGTTTTGGGAGTCCATCACTTCATATTCCAGCTGAAAAAAATGGTTCTCCCAATTGCAGGTTAACAACTTTGAGGCAAATTGAGGAAGATTTAAATTAGATAGCTTTGCATCCTGCCTGGCTTCCATGATAATTTCTTCAATGATATCTTTAGCCCGATCCACTTTGTTCAGAGATAGATTGCCTTTAATTAATTGAAGCTGATTCATCCAATCATGGCGCGCATGGCGCAAAACCTCGATTGTATCCCACTCTTTTTTCATAAACATACTCCCTACTCATAAGACTGCTTGGTGTTAGTATAACAAAAAAGCCATACTGCGTAAGTAATTATGTATTATAAAAACCTTGCTTTGTTATCCTTAACTGTTGATTTCCGCTCCAGGCACTCCCTTTCCGCGGGCGGTCCGGGGAGCCTCCTCGGACCTGTTCATCCCGCAGGAGTCTCGTGCCTTCCGCTCCAATCAACAGGATTTTAAAATCGATTATCACGGTTAACAGAGCGGAAAAACAAGAAAACCCTAACCGCAGTGGTTAGGGCTTCTCTTTGGCTTACGCTTCTTGAGCTGCAGGATAAACACTTACTTGCTTGCGGTCACGGCCAAGACGTTCGAATTTAACGACGCCGTCAACCTTAGCGAATAGAGTGTCATCTCCACCTTTACCCACGTTTACACCTGGGTAGATTTTAGTTCCGCGCTGACGGTAAAGGATAGAACCACCAGTTACGAATTGACCATCTGCACGCTTAGCGCCAAGACGCTTTGCGATTGAGTCACGTCCGTTCTTAGTTGAACCTACACCCTTCTTAGAAGCGAAGAATTGAAGATCTAATCTTAACATTTTGTTCCACCTCCTACTTTTTGAAGGTTATTTTTATGTGCTTTCCGTACTCTCTCTCCAACGTTTGCAATGAAACGACCATTCCTTCAAGCAGCAATTGCATTTTCTCCTGTGTATCCTCGGGCAAATTGTCCGGGATGTCACAGCGGAGAAACCCATCTGCTCCTTGCTCAATGTCAGGAGTGATTCCTGTCAAAGAGATAATTGAATTCACTGCTCCGAAGGATACGGCAGAAACTCCTGCACAGACAATATCGCTTCCATGAGCCGCAAATCCGGCATGGCCGCTGATCGAAAACGACTGGATGCTTCCGGATTTTGTACGATTAATCGTTGCACGAATCATAACATTCTGCCTTAATTAAGCGTTGATCTTTTCGATAACAACTTTAGTGTAAGGCTGACGATGACCTTGCTTTTTATGATAGTTCTTTTTCGCCTTGTACTTGAAAACGGTAATTTTCTTCTGACGGCCATTCTTTTCAACTTTAGCTGTTACAGTTGCGCCTTCTACTACTGGGCTTCCAACCTTAACAGTTTCGCCACCAACAAAAAGAACTTTGTCAAAAGTAACTGTTGCGCCTTCTTCAGCGTTAAGCTTTTCAATGTAGATTGCTTGTCCTGCTTCTACCTTTACTTGCTTGCCACCTGTTTCGATAATTGCGTACATTCCATTGCACCTCCTCATAAGACTCAGACTCGCCATCAGCAGGCGTTTGCGTAAAGCAAAACTTAATAACCTGTTGTGTGCGGTTGTAGCACGGGTGCTACAAACAATAACATTAAAATACTATCACATGCCAAGCGAAAGTGTCAACATAATAATAGATGTTTATATTGTAGCATAGATAATTCATTTCTGGGTGTTTTTTTTAAGATTGCTCTGATGAAGCGCCGAATTTCATTATTTCGTAATAAGGTCTGTCCGCATTTACAGCCGTGAATTTAATCT
>NZ_JBAVFI010000317.1:0-5023 GCF_049588175.1 Mesobacillus sp. | reverse complement strand
AAATTTAGCTCCAAATTTTATCAATGTGGATGAATTTGTACTGCCCCCTGCGAATTCCATGACAAGAAACACGATTATTTGGATGGCAATAAAAAGATAAGTGAAGAATGGTTTGCCATAATTAAATACTGATTGTTCAGCCTTAGCTCTGTTCAATGCTGTTGAAAGGGCGTTTTTCTTTATGGTTTCTATATCGTAATCTAAATGATCACCTGTAAATTCCAGTTCTATATTTGTGCCCAAATGCTCCTCTATCCGGTTTACCGCATCAGCTGCATGTGCACGGTCTACTAATATAGATGTAACGCTGATTTTTGCATTGTCAGGAGATTGATAAGGTTCCACCAACCTGAATTCATAATCATCTACAGGTGGATAAGAACTGAAATAGAGATTCAATAGCTTTAAATCTCCTTTACCAAGCTGTCTGCGTATACTTTCTCCATTGTCTGCTGTCATTTCTATATCTCTTTGAAGCCAGTTGCTCCAATCAATATTATAATGAAGCAAGCGAATGACTTGAGCTTGCTTGTTTTCTGTTTTCTCCAGCCACAGTTCTTCCTGGCCTTTTGACAGCTGCAGAATGCGATACCCTTTTTGGTCTATCAGGAATTCTGCGGTCCTCCAAAACAAATATTCCTCCAAAAAAGCCAACTTCTCCCCTACTTTCTTGCCTAATGACGAGGCTATAAATTTATTATCAATATGTATATGCCTTCCGTTAAATTATCACTAAAAATAGTATAAACTAAATATTATTTCGTCACATATCCAGAGGCCTTGTATACCATCTGCTAAAATCCGATGCCCCATCCATTAATCTTTATGTCTTTATCTAGTTTGCAGGTTTACCTGGTCCTCTTTTTCTAAGTTAACATGCGAACCTTCTCTAAAGCAGAAAAAGACCTCAAAGGGTCTTTTACTGAAAATCTGAAGGTCCTGAAAATACAGACTGAAGCATTTTACTCCTTACACCAGGCAATCCCATGAATGAGCCAACTGCAACCCTTCGCAAGAACCTGTTTCCGAGCAATACATTCATCACCCTGTACCTATTTTCAAATAGAAAATAACCAGCAAGACCAACCATAAAAATCGATATCATTTTCCTGATCATATAAATCCCTCCCCTTTTATTTTGGGAAAGATATCGAATTTTTATCCCAATGGGCGAAAAAAATACCTTCCAAAAGTTGTGTATATATAATAGAAGAAAACGGTTCCATTTTCTTTTAAAAAAGCTATTTTCAGGGAAGGATGATTTTAATACAGATCTAAATCCGAGGCAACTTACAAAAAAAGCTGCCGGAAATAGCAGCTTTCAAAGTCTTAACCTTTTAACACAGGAACCATAGCTTGTTTCAGCACTTCTACTGAATGATCAAATTTCTTTTGCTCTTCCTCATCTAGTGAAAGCTCCACTATTTCTCTGATACCGCTGCGGTTCACAATTGCTGGCACACCTATATAAATATCATGATGTCCATATTCTCCGTTCAGCTGGGCGGAAACGGTCAAGATCGAGTTCTCATCATGGAGTATAGCTTTTGTTAGACGGACAAGCCCCATCGCAATTCCATAATAAGTAGCTCCTTTACGCTGAATGATATGGTAAGCTGCATCCCGTACATTCGTGAAAATTTGTTCGAGGTCATCGTGTTTATAACGCTCTTGGTCCTTCATCATTTTTGCAATTGGTTTTCCTCCGATATCAGCATGGCTCCATACAGGTAATTCGGTATCACCGTGTTCTCCGATAATATAGGCATGGACGTTCCTGGTATCGACTTTGAAATAGTCTCCAAGCAAAAAACGGAATCTTGCTGTGTCTAAGATTGTACCTGAACCAATGACACGTTCTTTTGGCAGGCCAGAAAATTTCCAAACAGCATATGTGAGAATATCAACAGGGTTCGTGGCGACAAGGAAAATTCCATCAAAGCCGCTGGCCATTATTTCTTCCACGATGCTTTTAAAAATTTTCGTATTTTTTTCTACAAGGTCCAGTCTTGTTTCACCCGGCTTTTGATTAGCTCCGGCACAAAGAACGACCAAGTCGGCATCCTTGCAATCGGCATATGAACCAAACCAAATTTTCGTTTGAGAAGGTGCGAAAGCCATACCATGGTTTAAATCCATTGCATCCCCTTCGGATTTTTCCTTATTAAGATCTACAAGAACGAGCTCTTCTGCCACTCCTTGATTGATCATTGCAAATGCATAGCTTGATCCTACGAAGCCCGTACCCACCAGGACAACTCTATTAACACGATTTTTCATATCGGCATCCTCCTTAAATTCGGCTGCTTACTATTTCCATGTTTAAAATAGTACATTATTTAAGAATCCTTATGTATAACAAAAGCGTTATCATTATAAACATTTTGTTACAAATTAACTTTTTTACAATAAAACAATATATATAATCATTCCCATATTTGCTGCTGCAAAAACTGAAAAAAAATTCACAGCATCATTGTTCACCCATTCATGTCCAGTTAATCTAATTGTTTTCTTTGAACAATGAATTGTTTTTTCTGTATCCAGGCCACACTCTAAACATTTATAGCCTGCCTGTAAAAACGCACCCAGTAAAGTATCCACTATAGAGCCAGCTAATCCTAAAGCAAAAATGGCCACTGTCCAATCGAGGTCAAGATTAAATAGCAAGTAAGCTGCAATGGCAATTAACACCGATCCTGTGGCTGCTGCGATTGTTCCAAAACCTGAAATTGCACCAGAGGTCCCCCTTGGAACCTTCTTAAATCCTTTGACTGATACTGGATCACTTTTGCTTAAAACCCCAAGTTCTGATGCCCAGGTGTCAGAATTAGCACTGGCAAGCGAAATTGAAAATGCCAGAATCCAAACAGGATTAGGAAACAAAATATTCAATAGCCCAGCAATAGCAGCTGTCCCTCCATTAGCAGCAACCTGTGCCCAGTCTCTGGCCGATCCTTTTTCATGCATTTCACCAAGGTTCTCCTTTCGCTTTTGCTTGTACTTAGATAGCAAACTTGATGTCAGAAAGAAGATCCCCATTAGGATTAGTCCATTTATTCCAAACCCTGACCAGACGAGTAAGCCGGTAACAAAAGCCGAGACTGTCCCAGAGAAACTGAGGAAATTATAATAATAAGAAGCCAAGGCAACTATGGCAATAAAAAATGGGATGATTAATTGCTCAGCCTCCAACTTTAATAACCTCAATATTGCTAATAATTTTACGTACCGGAATATCATGAGCTTCAGTTGGGATGCCTGGCACTAATTGACTTTCAAAGGCCAATGAAAGAGTGTTCCCCTGATAGTTTGCCAGAAAACGGTCATAGTATCCTCCCCCAAAGCCGAGTCTGTAACCTGTTTTAGAAAAAGCCAAGCCTGGAACAATAACTAAGTCAATCTCCTCTGGTTTTACTTTAATAGTTTCAGAAACAATTGGCTCAAAAAGGCCGTAATATACTGATTCAAGCTGGGAGAACTGGGTCAATTCACGAAAATCCAATGCTCTCGATTTTGGTTCACACTTAGGGACAACAATCTTTTTCCCTTGCTCCCAGGCTTTCCTGATCATTTGCCAAGTATCAACTTCAGGAGCTTTTGACATAGTAATGGCGATCGTTGAAGCCCTTTTCCAATATTCATCCTGATAGAGCCGCTGGGCGATTTGGTAGGATAAATGCTCATATTGCGGCATATTCAGTGCAGAAAGCTCTTTTCTTATCTTTTTACGAAGTTCTTTTTTTGCTTCCACTTTTTCTTCCTCCAATGGTCACAAAGATATGATCTTATGTATAAACTTTACCATTAATTGCTTTATATGGCTCGGAAAAAAAGCATAGAAAAAAGCAGCTGGGAAGAATCCCGCTGCTTATTTTGTTTCACGGTGTGCAGTTGTACGTTTTTCTCTTGGGCAATATTTCTTTAGCTCAAGACGATCTGGGTTGTTTCGCTTATTTTTTTTAGAAATATAGTTGCGATCTCCGCACTCTGTGCAAGCTAATGTAATGTTTACACGCATGTAATTTCCCTCCAAACTAATTCAAGCTAGGTTCGTGCATACGACTTTTCTATAATATCACTTTTTGTCGGGAAATGCTAGTGTGTTTTTTAAAAGCATATGATTCAAATTTATTACTGTATTTTTCTCTGTTCCTTCTATTGACCAGCAGCTGCTTTTTTGAGTTTCCCGCGGTCCCATTTTCAAATCGAGAGAAAAAAGGCTGGCAGCAGCTCCCTTTGCCATCGGCTGATAACTAAGTACACCTGACTCGCGGCAATTCCAAAGCCTGTCGGTGCTTAAATTCCAAATTGGCTGCACGGTACATTGTTTCATCCTTCCCGTACTGTTCATTCCATTAACCAGGTAAATTCTTTTATCGGCAAAATGAAAGATGACATCCTCGTTTGGGGAAACAAAACTAAATTGATCATTCGCATTGTCCGTGTATTGCTGCATCAGAATTAACTTTGCATCCCTGCTGTTTTTGGAATGGTTTGTTACAAATATATCAAAGAACTCTACCTTCGAATGAATATTAGGCTGTCTGATTTTAATAGATAATTCTTCTATCGGAATCAATTTCTCGCTTGCATCATCAAGCCAATACACCTTACCGTTGACCCATAAACCTGGTGTTAAAATCAAGGATTTCCTGCATATGACCATTTCATCTTCTTTTTCTGCCTGAAGATAAGCATTTCTATTCAAGATAAAACCCCCTTTTCGCAAGAATGCATTTTTAATAAATATTTATACAGATCATCTGTCGCCTTAGCATTTTTTGCCCAGCTGAACTTTTCTTTGACTGCAAGTTTCCCATTAAGAGCTATTTCGTTTGCTATCTGTTCATTTGCAAGTATAAACTTAATGGAATCAACCAAACTTTTTACATTTCCTGGCTCCATATAAAAGCCTGTCTTTAAATTTTCTGCCAAACCCTGCAGTCCTCCGGTTTGTGCAATGATCGTCGGTTTACCTGCTGCCAGCCCTTCAGCGGCAGCAAGACCGAATGGTTCGTAT
>NZ_JBAVFI010000316.1:0-11166 GCF_049588175.1 Mesobacillus sp. | reverse complement strand
CCGGGCAAACACCGCCCGGTCCTTTTTTGGTTTCGTTGTTAAACCGTGGCTGTTGATGTCCACTCCAGGCAGTCGCTTTCCGCAGGAGTCGATGCCTTCCTTTCCAATCAACAGAGAGCAAAAATTACTATTAGGCTTATAAACAGCCCCAGCTTTTAGTATATGTAAAAAAGCCGTACGGATATTAAATATCCATACGGCCCTTCATTTGCTGAAGTATTTTCTTTTCAAGTCGCGAGACCTGCACCTGGGAAATTCCTAGCCTCAATGCTACCTCCGACTGAGTCTGGTCTTTATAATATCTCAGATACACAATCAGCTTTTCCCTTTCATCAAGTTCATTGATCGCTTCCTTCAAAGCGATTTTATCGAACCATCGTCCCTCTTCTCCATTATCAATCTGGTCAAGCAGGGTGATTGGATCTCCATCGTTCTCATAAACTGTTTCATGTATGGAAGCAGGTGTGCGGCTGGCTTCCTGTGCCATGATTACTTCTTCAGGAGAAAGCTGGAGATACTCCGCAACTTCATTGACAGTTGGTACCCTGCCAAAATTTTTCGAAAGCTCATCTTTCGCTTTCCTGATTTTATTACCGGTTTCTTTCAATGACCTGCTCACTTTTACAGTGCCATCATCCCTGATGAAGCGCTGTATTTCTCCAATGATCATTGGAACCGCGTAGGTTGAAAATTTCACATCATACGACAAGTCAAATTTATCAACTGATTTCAAAAGTCCGATGCTGCCAATCTGGAAAAGATCGTCCGGTTCATACCCTCTGTTGAGGAAGCGCTGGACGACAGACCATACAAGCCGCATGTTTTTTTGGACAATCAAATCCCTGGCGGCCTGGTCTCCCTGCTGGCTTCTCAAAATCAGTTCTTTGACTTCATGGTCCTTAAGATACGTTTGGCTATTATCGTTTTTTACCTCCACATCCATAGGCAGAACTCCCTTAATTGCACAGCGCTTTGCTCTTTGACAGGTGCTTTTTCAAACGAATCTCTGTCCCAAAGCCGGGCTCTGATCTCACTTGTACTTCGTCCATGAAATTTTCCATAATCGTGAAGCCCATCCCTGATCTCTCCAGTTCAGGTTTAGACGTGTATAGAGGCTGCATGGCCTCATCGATATCAGATATGCCAATACCTTCATCCTTAATCAGCATTTCAACAGTACCATCCTGCAATAAAACAGAGATGTACACCATTCCATGGGCATCATTTTCATAACCATGGATAATCGAGTTCGTAACCGCTTCAGAAACAACCGTCTTGATTTCAGTCAGCTCATCAAGAGTGGGATCCAACTGCGCAATGAAAGCAGCAACGGTTACCCTCGCAAAAGATTCATTTTGGCTTAACGCGCTAAATTGAAGATTCATCTCATTCTTCATGGATCAAGCAACCCCCAATCTCTCTAATGCATATTCTTCAGTCGGTTCAAGACGGATAATCTTAAATAAACCCGACATGTCAAATAACCTTTTGATTGGCGGTGAGATCGCACAAACGACCATTTCTCCATGGAGCTGTTTAATTTGCTTATATCTTCCTAGAACTACACCAAGGCCAGAACTATCCATAAAGGAAAGGTGCTCAAGGTTTAAGACAATGTGGCGGACATTTTCACTCTCAAGGGCTTTTGTTGCCTGCTCGCGAAGCTGGTCTGCTGTATGGTGGTCCAACTCACCGCTAATTCGAATACATAAGACGTCATGCTTCACTTCCATATCAATGTTAAGACTCACTATCCAAGCCTCCTTATCTGGTATAGTGAGTCAAATTCTCTATTTCCCAAGGCAATTCCTTCTTAAGAACAAAACTAGTGCGAATTCGCTAAAACTAGATGTAATGACAGAGCATTCGACAACTCTATCTTGCTTATGATTAGGAAAGTATGTTCCATCATCTTAAGGCAGTTACATTTCTACAACTGGTGATATATTCCTCATCCAACTAGTGATATCTCATTCATAGATTGAATTATTGCATTCAACAAGTAAATAATCGCTGTCAAATAGTTATATGGCTTACAGCTGGTGAAAAACCATTATTTTTGGCTTCCAGCGCGGGTAAACATTCCAAACGAACGTTTATATAACGTCCACCAATTCGCTTTTTCTACTTTTGTATCCGCAACAAGCTGTGTTTCGGCCAATACTTTCCCATTTTTCACAAGCTTCAGCGTGCCTACCTTGTCTCCTTTTTCAACTGGTGCTTTTAAGGACTTATTTAGGGTGATTTTTTGTTTTACATCTTTGATGTCTTCCCCTTTTTTCGTTAAAAGTGAGACACTTTCAGATGTTACGGCATTTACCATTTGCTTATCACCTTTGCTGATTGCTGCTTTGCCAAGTGGATGACCTTTTTTGAACATAGGATGTGTCTGGTACTGGCTAAATGCATAATCCAGCATCTTCGTCACCTGTGCATTCCTTGCTTTGGAAGTAGGAGCTCCAAACACTACTGCGATTGCGCGCATACCTTCCTTTTGAGCAGTGGCTGTAAGACAATATTTCGCTTCATTTGTAAATCCAGTTTTCAAACCATCGACGCCGGGATAAAAACGAACTAGCTTATTCGTATTGACAAGCCAGAACTTTTTGTCTGAATCCTCACGCAGGTAATCTTCGTATGTTCCAGTGAATTTTGTTATTTTCTCATATTTCAATAGTTCTTTTGCCATCATGGCCATATCATAGGCAGAGCTGTAATGGCCATCTACAGGCAGTCCTGTCGTATTTTTAAAAACTGTATTCTTAAGACCTAATTCCTTTAATTTATCATTCATCATTTTTACAAAAGCTTCTTCTGAGCCGCCTATACGTTCGGCCATCGCAACAGCTGCATCATTGCCAGACCCAATCGCAATTCCTTTCAGCATCTGCTCAACGGTCATTTCTTCTCCTGGTTCAAGGAAGATTTGGGAACCACCCATTGAGGCGGCATACTCGCTTGTACGAACCTTCTCATCCATTTTCAGCCTGCCCTCATCGAGAGCCTCCATAATTAAAAGCATGGTCATAATTTTCGTCATGCTTGCAGGCGGAAGCTTTTCAAGGCTGTTTTTTTCAAATAACACTTCTCCAGTGTCTCGCTCAATCAAAATTGCCGAGCTGGCTTCGTTTGCAAGGCCTGGATCCCCTTCATTGGCATATCCTT
Organism: Mesobacillus sp.; assembly: GCF_049588175.1. Taxonomy (GTDB): domain Bacteria; phylum Bacillota; class Bacilli; order Bacillales; family Cytobacillaceae; genus Mesobacillus. Next base: position 8,001 of record NZ_JBAVFI010000316.1, on the reverse strand, counting down.
TTGGTACTATAAAAGCAGTGCTCAAAATACTTACAAGCAGTAAACTGACTAACTTTTTCAGATTCATGGACATAACCCTCCTATCTTTATAGGGTCTATTTTTTCCAATGAATCCATTTTTATACAAATGAAGAATATAAAAAAAAGAAGTGAAGGAGAAACTCCTTCACTTCTTTGGTTAAAATTATTCTGTGATCTCTTCATGTACCAAAATTGGTGCATCTACATGCTCACTTGAAACCTTGATATTTTCATACAGCATTTCTTTTACTTCGCTAATATCTTCAAAATTGCTGTAAATTGTAAGCAGCGACTCGCCTTGTTCTACCTTGTCGCCGATTTTTTTGCGAAGCATCAGTCCTACAGCCAAATCAATCTCTGATTCTTTTGTCGCTCTTCCTGCTCCAAGAAGCATTGCCGCTGTTCCAACTTCATCAGCTACGATTTCCGCTACATAACCAGCTTCTTTTGCTTCAAGTTCGAAAGTATATTTTGCTTGTGGAAGCCTGCTAGGATCATCGACTACCGAAGCGTCGCCGCCCTGCGAGCTCAAAAACACCTTAAATGCTTCAAGTGCTGAGCCGTTTTTGATTACTTCTTCAAGCATGCTGCGAGCCTCACCAAGAGAGTTTGCCTTTCCCGCAAGGAATACCATATGGCTTCCGAGAGTCAAGCATAGTTCCGTTAAGTCTTCAGGACCTTCACCCTTCAGTGTATCGATCGCTTCTTTTACTTCGAGCGCATTTCCAATTGCGTATCCAAGCGGTTGGCTCATGTCAGAAATGACTGCCATCGTCCTGCGTCCGACATTGTTACCGATTCTGACCATCGCTTTGGCTAATTCGCGGGAATCATCGAGTGTCTTCATGAATGCGCCTGCGCCAGTTTTAACATCCAACACGATAGCGTCTGCACCTGCAGCAATTTTCTTGCTCATGATCGAGCTTGCAATCAAAGGAATGCTGTCAACTGTTGCCGTTACATCACGCAATGAATAAAGCTTTTTATCAGCTGGGGTTAAGTTACCGCTTTGGCCGATTACAGCAATCTTATTTTTATTTACCAGACGGATGAATTCGTCATTGTCGATTTCAACGTGGAAGCCTTCCACTGCTTCGAGTTTATCGATTGTTCCGCCAGTATGTCCAAGACCTCGTCCTGACATTTTAGCGACTGGAACACCAAGAGCAGCAACCAATGGTCCTAATACAAGTGTCGTTGTATCGCCAACGCCGCCAGTTGAATGCTTATCAACCTTAACTCCTTCAATCTGGGACAGATCGATTTGGTCTCCTGATGCAACCATCGCCATAGTCAAGTCTGCGCGTTCTTTTTCAGTCATACCTTTGAAAAAAATCGCCATAGTAAGAGCACTTACCTGATAATCAGGAATCGTGCCTGCAGTGTAGCCATCAATGAAAAATTGGATTTCTTCCGTTGATAATTCATGTCCGTCACGTTTCTTCTCTATCACGTCAACCATTCTCATCATTATCACCACTTATTAATATTTAGCCGGGCAGCAGCTATTCGTTTTTACCCAATTGCTTTAACAATCTCATTTACTAATGTGAGGAAGCTGGATTTTACTTTTTCAGTTGTTTCAATAACTTCATCATGGCTTAACGGCTGGTCAAGAATGCCTGCTGCCATATTCGAAATACATGAGATTCCAAGTACTTCTAAACCAGAATGCCTTGCGACAATTACTTCCGGTACTGTTGACATACCGACTGCATCTCCGCCTAACGTACGTGCCAATCTTACTTCAGCAGGCGTTTCATAAACCGGTCCTGGATTTCCCACATACACGCCCTCTTTAATAGTAATATTGCAGCGTCCAGCAACCTCTTTTGCGATACCTCTTAAATTCTTCGAATAAGCTTCGCTCATGTCAGGGAAACGCACGCCAAAGCGTGAATCATTAGGCCCAATCAAAGGATTGGTCCCCATATTATTGATATGGTCAGTGATGATCATCAAATCGCCAGGTGTAAAGCTTTCATTCACTCCGCCTGCAGCGTTAGTAACAATTAGCTTCTCAATCCCTAACTCTTTCATAACGCGTACTGGAAAAGTTACTTTGTCCATGCTGTAACCTTCGTAAAAATGGAAACGGCCTTGCATAGCAATAACTTCCACGCCGCTAAGCTGTCCGCATACTAGCTGGCCAGCATGGCCTTCAACAGTCGATACAGGGAATCCTGGAATTTCGTTATAAGGGATCTTGACCGAATTTTGGATATCGTCTGCAAGAACTCCAAGTCCAGAACCAAGGATCAGCCCGATTTTCGGCTGTTGTTGTAGCTTGTTATTAATGAATGATGCTGCTGTTTGAATTTGATTGTAATCCATGAATTCCACTCCTTATTTCAGTTCCTTAAGGAAGCTAGTGCCATGTTCAGGCATTTGCACCTCGAAGTTTTCCGCAACTGTTGCTCCGATATCAGCAAAGGTTTTGCGGACTGGCAATTCTTTACCTTCAGCCATTCCCTTAGAATACACTAGGAGCGGCACGTATTCCCTTGTGTGGTCCGTTCCATAATGAACTGGGTCATTCCCATGGTCTGCAGTTATGATGAGCAAATCATCGTCTTTTAACTTAGAAAATACTTCATTAAGACGTGCATCATACTCTTCCAGTGCTTTTCCGTACCCTTCTGGATCACGGCGGTGACCGAATAAAGCATCAAAGTCAACAAGATTCAAGAAGCTCAAACCTGTGAAGTCCTGATCCAAGGTCTGGAGCAATTTATCCATTCCATCCATATTCGACACTGTGCGAAGTGATTCAGTCACCCCTTCACCGTCATAAATGTCAGAGATCTTACCTATGGCCAGTACATCCAGGCCAGCATCCTTCATTTCATTCATCACTGTTCTGCCAAATGGCTTTAGCGCATAGTCATGGCGGTTGGACGTCCGCTTGAAGTTCCCTGGCTCGCCAAGGAATGGACGTGCGATTACTCTTCCAACCATATATTTTTCATCCAGGGTCAGTTCCCTGGCAATTTTGCAAATCTCATATTGTTCTTCGATTGGCACAATTTCTTCATGAGCAGCAATTTGCAATACAGAATCCGCAGAAGTGTAAACAATCAAAGCACCAGTTTTCATATGCTCTTCGCCAAGCTCATCAAGAATTTCAGTACCGCTGGCAGGCTTATTACCAATGATTTTTCGTCCTGAACGTGATTCTAACTCTGAGATCAGCTCATCAGGGAATCCATCAGGGAACACCTGGAACGGCGTCTGAATGTTAAGGCCCATGATTTCCCAATGTCCTGTCATCGTATCCTTGCCGTTTGATGCCTCTTCCATCTTTGTATAAAATGCCAAAGGTTTCTGCGCAGGCTGAATCCCTTTAATTTCCTCAATATTGCTAAGACCGAGTTGGCCCATGTTCGGCATGTTCAATCCGTTCATTCGTTCAGCGATATGACCCAAAGTATGCGATCCTTTATCTCCGAACTTTTCTGCATCTGGTGCCTCTCCAATTCCCACAGAATCCATGACAATCAAAAACACCCGCTTATATGTATGCGACATTTTTTCTCCTCCTTAGAGTTTGAATGCGTTTCCATCTTATTTACAATTTTATGTTACCCTTTTTAGGTTAGGATAATCTAATGCGTTTTCATTTGTCAGAAGTCTGACATCTTCATTTTACTAAAAATAACTAAAAACACAAGTAAAAAAACTGGCTTTTTGGCCAGCTTTTTGACAATTCTATGAAACTATTAAGCTCTTGGGTGAAACTTGGTATAAACATCCTTTAATCTTGTCTTGGTTACATGTGTATAAATTTGTGTAGTCGAAATATCAGCATGTCCAAGCATTTCCTGGACAGCCCTCAGGTCTGCACCATTTTCAAGTAAATGCGTAGCGAAAGAATGGCGCATTGTATGTGGAGTCAGTTCCTTTTCGATTCCAGCTTCCATGGCCAGACGCTTTAAAATTTTCCAGAATCCTTGTCTCGTCAACCCTTTGCCATGATGATTCAAAAACAAAGAGTCATCTCGCTGTTTTTTGGATATAAGCTTTGGTCTGCCTTTTTCTAGATACTGTTCTATTGCATCTGATGCTGTTTTGCCGATTGGGATAATCCGCTCCTTGCTTCCTTTTCCCATACAGCGGACAAAACCCATTGTTAAATGGACATCAGCAATTTTAAGGCCGATTAATTCACTGACCCGGATACCTGTTGCATATAGCATTTCTAGCATGGCTTTATCGCGATAGCCAAAGTGATCAGTCAGCTTTGGACTTTCTAGCAGGGTTTCTACCTCTTCCATACTGAGAACCTTTGGCAGAGAGCGCTCATGCTGCGGACTCTCTATATGAACGGTGGGATCATGGTCCACCGCTTTCTCCCTCAGCAGAAAATGATGAAAAGCCCGAATAGAAGCTATATGCCTGGCGAGTGTTTTTGAAGATTTGCCTGTGTCTTTTAGGTGGCTAAGGAAGTGGACGATCTGCGGGCGCTGGACCGAGTTCAAATCTTCCAGCTGCTCTACATTTTTTAAATAAGTGATATAACTATTCAAATCTCGCTTATAGGAAACAATGGTATTTTTAGCAAGTCCTTTTTCAACTACTAAAAAGTGGATAAAGTCATCGAGCCTGTCTTCCATGTTTATTACTCCCCATTCAGATAAAACAGTAACAGCCTTTCGAGCATGCCGCCATCATTTTGGTCGGATGCTCCCGAAACTTTAATGGCTGCTCCTTCCGGTGCATCATACCGGTGGTAACTCTCATACTCTTCATTAATCCACATGATACCATAATAGAATAGGATTGTGCATCCAGTGAACAATATAAACACTTTCAAAGTGTGCGCAATTAGCCCAAACCAGGATTTCATATTTATTGCCCCCGTAATTGGTTTAATATGATAAGCTACCGTTTTTTCAGCCGGTCATACTTATTCTTATTAATCTTTATGCCAATTTGGACAAGAAATATACCTGCGAGCTTTTTTAAAAGTAAGTTATGTTAAATTAGACTGTTGATTTCCGCTCCAGACACTCGCTTTCCGTGGGGCATCAGGTGAGCCCGCAGGATTTGAGGACTCCGCTCCAATCAACAGGTGCTAAAATCAAACACAGCCAAAAGCAAATAAAAAACCTTCTCTCTAAGTGAGAAAAGGTTATTAGATCATTCAGTTTCAGCCGTTTCTTTTTCCTGGCATCGGTAACAAATGCCGTGGAATGTCAGGCGGTGGTCTTTTATTTTAAAATTCCAGTCTCTTTCAACGATTTCTTCCACGTCTTCTAGAAGATCGTCCTGGATTTCATCAACTGCACCGCATTCTATGCAGACAAGGTGGTGATGAAAATGGGCAGCGCCTTCCTGGCGGAGATCGTAACGGGACACACCGTCCCCGAAGTTGATTTTATCGACAATTTTCAATTCAGTTAGTAATTCAAGCGTGCGGTATACCGTAGCCAATCCGATTTCAGGAGACTTTTCTTTTACAAGCAAATACACATCTTCCGCACTTAAGTGATCTTCTTCATGTTCAAGTAAAACGCGTACGGTTGCCTCGCGCTGCGGCGTTAATTTATAGCTGGACGAATGCAGCTGTTTCTTGATTCTATCAATTCTAGTTTCCATTTCGTTACTCTCACTCCCCCGCCACTGTCCTTTTATTATATCAGAAGGGTATTGAGAATCAAAATAAAATTATTACAAATAAGAAACCAGAGTTATTATCACCTGAAAATAAGTTTAATTAACTGAATTTATTACCGCTTTTAAAAGTACTGGCGATAAATAAGCTTCCACCGCAGCGGCTGCAACAAGAAATGCAATTGCAGCTACAAAGGAGAATATATAACGAAAAAATTGTGGCATGATTGGCTGATTGATTTTTTTCATGAATTGGTTGCGGATCATTTTTAACGAAAAAGTTACTGCCATTGCTGCAGTAATAATAAATACAGGAATTATGATGAAATTTTGTGGCAGGATGGACACAAAGGATAACAAAAAGCCATCCCAGCCCATCTGGTTAACAAGGAAACCAACAGTAAATCCTACAACCATGCCCTTCATGAACAATAGAATTAATATAACAGGAAGACCAATGATGGAAACACCTAAAATCCAGATGAGTCCAATGAATTTCCCGTTATGTAAAAAGCTTTGCAGAAATAAATCCCTGCCATCAGCAACCTTCCCTGTTGCTGCCTGTCCAAAAAATTGTGATAAATAATAGAACAAATCCTCTTTTTGAGTGAAGCTGAGACTGTTCACAATTACTGCCCCGAAAATGACTCCCATTAAAAACAGGACAATAACAAAAAGATAGATTGAGGAATATTCTCGGAAATGGTTTGCTGCGACGTCCTGGTACTTTCTCTTCTTCATCACTCTTCCTCCTGCATATTGGTTAATACAATCATATGCCCGGACTTGATATCTATGACTATGAGTGATGAATTTTTGAACTAGTTTAGTAATGATAGTTTTGGTTTATATACTCACTTTCTTTCAAAAATGCGATGTTAAAATTGTCTGTTGATTTCCGCGCCAGGCACTCGCTTTCCGCGGGGAAGAATTATGAAAAAGCTCAAGTGCCAGCTTTTTCATGAACAAATTCTTCCTAGGGCGTCAGGTGAGCCTCCTTGTCGCTTTGCGCCTGCGGGGTCTCATCTTGGCCGCTAGTCAAGCAGGAGTCGAGTGCCCTCCGCTCCAATTAAACAGGTGCAAAAAATTAGCATATGAAATTTAACACACATTCAAAAAATAAATCCGGAAAATGAATTTCCGGATTTTATCTATCTATCTGCTATCTTTCCGTACTTGCCACCGCCGCCTGCATGGAATGCTAACTGGCCAGTGCGTGCTTTATCGATGATCGCCGCAGTCTTTTCTGGGATGACTACTTTTAGAGATTCAAAAGGTACTGAATGAAGGATTGCCATCTCCGTGCCAAAATGGTCGAGAAGTTTTTCAAGCATTTTCGGTCCCAGCCCGGGGATGAATTCCAAAGGCACCTGATGTATGTACAGCGGCCTGTATCCTTTGAATACTTCCTCCGACTTTAATTCGGCAATCCTGTCTGCAACACCCTTCACCTTTTTAATCGATCCGCATTGGCAGCAAGCTTCCTCATATGAATGGGTGTGGGTGAAACACTCGGCGCATACCGTGCGATGGTATTTCCCCAGCTGTGGGTCGAGACCATAATTGGCCTTTATGCGTCTGCCTCCTTCATGCTTCAGCGCCAGTTGGAGCTCACGAAATGAAGGCTGGTCCATTTCGATTTTCTGATATTCCCTCGCAATTTTCGCGAGAGAATGGGCATCTGAATTGGTCACAAAGGAATACTTGTGAAGCTCTGAAAGCTGATCCGCCATCATGGTGTCAGCGCTTAAGCCAAGTTCGATTCCATCTATCATATCCGGGTCGAAAACTTCAGAAAGAGATTGTTTTACTCCCTTGCCATAAAGGCTTTTAAAAGGAGTAAATACATGGGCAGGGATGAAAATCCCACCAAGGGATTTCACCTTTTTTTGCAGTTCCCTGCCTGAAATATAAACTCTCTGTGAGCTTAAATGAATATTTTTCAAGTGCAGTGAAAGCCATTCTGAAAAACTTCGCATTGTTTCAAGATACGGAAAGTAACATAAAACATGAATCGGACCCTGTGTATCCTCATCATTAATTTCCAATTCCGAACCTGGGATAATGCTCATCCCTCCGTACATTAACCCGCCATCAGGATGCTCTATCAATTCTCCAGCCGCCAGCAATTCTTCCATTTCACCCAGAACCTCAGGCGAGTGGCTGTCAATGATGCCAATCATATTGAGGCCTTTATGATCCCGCGCATGTCTGATGATATTACTGAATGTGAGGGACTTTGCTCCTGTAATTTTTACCGCTCTGCCTGATTTCGTTCTCCCGATATGGATATGGAGATCGACAAAGTAATCGCGCATCTATTTACCCAACGCTTCTTGCAGCTGCAAATATTGGACTGCATAAGCC
>NZ_JBAVFI010000315.1:0-3383 GCF_049588175.1 Mesobacillus sp. | reverse complement strand
GCGCTTCTAGTGCTGTTGAACACAATGAATATGACGGAACCTCTGCAATTTTCTGTTTTTCCTTCATTGCTGTTAATTTTAACTTTATTCCGTTTGGGCCTGAACGTCTCGACGACACGTTCAATCCTTTCACATGGGGAAGCAGGTGGAGTGGTCGAGGTTTTTGGTTCGTTCGTAGTCGGGGGCAATGTAGTAGTCGGGATGGTTGTTTTCCTCATCCTGATTATTATCCAATTTATTGTTATCACGAAGGGTTCTGAACGTGTATCTGAAGTTGCAGCCAGGTTTACGCTTGATGCGATGCCAGGTAAGCAAATGAGTATTGATGCGGATTTGAATGCTGGAATGATTTCTGAACAGCAGGCACGTGAACGGCGCGAAAAGGTAAGCCGAGAAGCTGACTTTTACGGGGCGATGGATGGTGCCAGCAAATTTGTAAAGGGTGACGCAATTGCCGGCATTATTATCGTCTTGATTAACTTAATCTTTGGAATAGTAATTGGAATGACTCAACAAGGATTAGCAATTGGCGAAGCGGCTCAAAGATATTCACTGCTGACTGTAGGGGACGGAATCGTAAGCCAAATTCCTGCGCTGTTGATTTCTACTGCTACAGGTATTGTTGTCACACGTGCAGCATCTGATGGAAATCTTGGGTTTGATATCACATCTCAGCTTACGGCATATCCAAAAATGCTATATGTAGCCGGTGGAACCATCTTTCTCCTAGGCTTATTCACTCCAATCTCTGATTTATTGACGATTCCTCTAGCGGCATTAATGGCAGTCGGAGGCTATACATTCTCGCGTGTACCTGAACCTGATAAACAACAGCTAGAGGACATGGAAGAAGACATCCAGATGGATGAAATGAAGAGTCCGGAAAGTGTTGTCAACTTGCTGAATGTGGATCCAATCGAATTTGAATTTGGTTATGGTTTGATTCCGCTGGCAGATACAAATCAGGGAGGAGACTTGCTTGACAGGATTGTCATGATCAGAAGACAGCTTGCGATAGAGTTAGGTCTCGTTATACCCGTTGTCAGGATTCGCGACAATATCCAGCTCCAGCCGAATGAATATAGACTAAAAATCAAAGGTAATGAAATGGCCAGGGGTGAGTTACTTCTAGACCATTATCTTGCGATGAGCCCGGGAATTGATGATGAATCAGTGGAAGGTATCGATACAATCGAGCCAAGCTTTGGACTGCCAGCAAAGTGGATTACCGAAGAAATGAAGGAACAGGCTGAAATATTTGGCTATACTGTAGTCGATCCACCATCGGTAGTTTCAACGCATATTACCGAGGTCATCAAAGCTAATGCGCATGAACTTCTTGGAAGACAGGAAACGAAGCAGCTGATTGATCATTTACGGGAAAGTTATCCAATCCTCGTGGAGGAAGCGACACCAAATCCATTGTCTGTCGGTGAGATCCAAAAGGTACTAGGAAAACTGCTTAGGGAAAACGTATCAATCAGAAACCTTCCGATTATTTTCGAAACACTTGCTGATTATGGAAAGGTGACAACTGATACGGAGATTTTGGCAGAATATGTTCGCCAGGCGCTTGCTAGACAGATAACGAATCAATATTCAAGAATGGGAGATACATTGAAGGTCATTACACTTTCAGGACGAGTCGAGAAATTGATTGCTGAAGGTGTTCAGCAAACAGAGCATGGTAACTATCTATCATTAGATCCGGCTGTTTCCCAGGGGATACTAGAATCGGTGGCAAGTCAGGTGGAACAATTGAGCATTATGGAACAAACTCCAATCGTCCTCTGCTCTCCTGCTGTCAGGATGTATGTACGTCAATTGACCGAAAGATATTTTGCTCAAATCCCTGTATTGTCATATAACGAATTAGAAGCAAATGTTGAAGTCCAAAGTGTCGGAGTGGTGAATGTAGAATGAAAGTGAAAAAGTATACAGCTTCATCCATGCCCGAAGCAATGAAACAAGTTAGAGCGGAGCTTGGAAGCGATGCGGTGATTTTAAATTCACGCGTCATCCAGACAGGCGGTTTCATGGGTTTTTTTCGTAAAAATAATATAGAAGTCATCGCTGCCATAGATCCTGATACAGAAATAAGCATGGAACCCGCTAAGCAGGAGAAGTCCCAGAGAGACCCTTTGATAAAAAAATCTCTAAAAGCAAATGAGCATCTGCCTATTCTGCAGCAGGCAAATCCAGCAGTTCAGATTTCAAATGGAAATAGTGAGTTGATAAAGGAAATTGCACAGTTAAAGGAATTGCTGAAAAGTAAAGGTGTACAGCCTGATATACCTGTGTCTTTGCCTGAGCCAGTCAGCAGGCAGCTGCAGTACTTTAAAATCCAGGAGCTAGAGACAGAACTAATCGATGAGCTGGCGGCAACTCTTCTAGAAAAATGGTATTTAGGCGGGGGAGCTGCAAACACTGAAGAAATCGGAAAATGGAGCGCTGAAGCTTTCGCTCAAAAGTTGGCTGACCATTCATTTGGGGGGATTTCTTTTCAAAAGAAATTCGTGAATGTAATTGGCCCGACTGGTGTGGGGAAAACGACAACTCTAGCAAAGATTGCAGCGGAATGTGTATTGAAGCATCAGAAAAAAGTTGCGTTTATCACGACCGATACTTATCGGATTGCTGCAATTGAACAATTAAAAACATATGCGAAAATTCTGGATGTACCGATAGAAGTCTGTTATAACATCGAAGACTTTCAGACAGCTACAAATAGGTTCAAGGACTATGATGTCGTTTTTATTGATACAGCCGGTAGGAACTTCAGAAATCAAAAATATGTCAGCGATTTGAGAAATGTGATTGATTTTAACAATGACATGGAAACCTTCCTTGTGCTTGCGTTAACTTCGAAACAAAAGGATATGGAAGAAATCCGAAACCAATTTTCGCTCATCCACATCGACAAATTCATTTTTACTAAATTAGATGAAACGTCTGTTTATGGAGCGATGCTGAATATGTCACAGAAGTTCTCGACGGGCATCGCCTATTTGACGAATGGCCAAGACGTGCCTGATGATTTGATAGAAGCAAATCCGAAAATCATCGTAAATACCATTCTTGGAGTCAGCAGCTATGAGTGACCAGGCAGAGAAACTAAGAGAACGGCTAAAACAAACAATCCCGAATAAGGAAGCGAAAACGCTAGCTGTTGTAAGCGGAAAGGGAGGGGTTGGCAAGTCCAACTTTTCACTGAATTTTTCAATATCCTTAGCCAGGAGAGGACTCAAGGTGTTGTTATTTGACCTTGATATCGGGATGGGGAATATTGAGATTTTGATGGGAAGAAGCACTCATCTATCAATCGCCGATTTTCTATCGGGAAAGTCTTCATTGGAAGAAATTATTTTTAAGGGACCAGAAGG
>NZ_JBAVFI010000314.1:0-1616 GCF_049588175.1 Mesobacillus sp. | reverse complement strand
GGTTATAATGGCTATCTCCATGCATATTGTGGGCCTATTCGGATCACCGCGCAGAACTTCTTTCACAACTTACGGAGACTTCGCGGAAAAGCTAGGATGGAACCCATATATGGCAGCTGTAGGTATTGGGGCAACATTATTGCTCATTGCCGTCATTCTTCAAGTGTATGCTGTATTCAATCTCATGTTCTTCGCTCCAAAAGGAGTAACAGAGTTTCCAATCGCGGAAGAGGAAGCAGGAGCAGAAAAAACACCATATTGGACAGAACGCTGGGGAGTATGGGTTGTGCTCATGCTGCTCGTGATTTCTATGGCCTATGTCCTCCCAATCGTTGATATGATAATGAATGCACCTCCTGGATCACCGCCAATTAAAACCTGGTAATAGACTTTAATGGAAGAGATAGCTCTTATGTCAGGGCTATCTCTTTCAAATAGGTAGTTATCACTTAGGCTTGTTAAACAGTATTGATAAAAAAACTCAGCTGATTGGAGCGAAAATCAACAGTCAATAGTAACAGAGCCATCAGAAAAATAGATTTGGGAAGTGATCTCCGTGATCAAAAATCGGCAAACCATCATTTCTTGTATTCTTGTTTTGGTGTTTGGTTTGAGCTTGTTTTATATAGGTACAGATGGATTTACCGCTTATACAGCCGAAACGGCTAGGGTGACGAAGCTCATCGAGAATCAGCCAGAATTCCCGGATGTAACCTTTGAGGACAGCGAAGGCAGAACGTATTCGATTGATGAATTCGAAGGCAAATATGTATTCATTACCTTCATTTATACAGGCTGTACAACTATTTGTATCAAACTGGAAGAAAATATGGCTCAAGTGTACGATCAGATTCCTGATGAATATATAGGCAAGGATATTGTCTTTTTAAGTATCAGCTTTGACCCAGCCAGGGATGACCCCGCTACATTGGATAAGTATAAGGATTTATTTAAAAGTGACGGGGAGACATGGAGAATGGCTAGAATCCCAGATAAGAAGGAATTGGATTCCTTGTTAGATAATTTTGGCGTCATTGTCGTTCCGGATGGAAATGGGAATTTTGCTCATAATTCAGCCTTCTATTTAGTAAATCCACAAGGCACTTTAGTAGATGTCATGGATTTTTCACAAGTAAATGAAGCGGCAGATAAGCTAATGAATACATTAGAAAGCGACAAGGGGGAGTGAACGATGAATCAATTTCTATTCGGTCTCGTCCTTTTAATCGGGTTAATGATTCCTCCGGTTGCTGACTTAATGGAATCCGTTATGATCATCCACATGCATATGCAAATGCCGATGCTGGTGATCGCCGGGTTTTTTATGGCTCGTCTTTTTCAGGAACGACTTCCTCGATTTTTTGATAAATATAATCAAAACGGAATACCTGGGATGCTCTTATTTCTTATCATCATGGCATATTGGATGCTGCCGCGGACGATGGATGAAGCTTTAACTGTTCAAAGCGTAGAGATCTTTAAGTTTATCAGTCTGCCATTTTTGGCTGGAGTTCCTCTCAGAGACTCCTGGAATAAACTTAGCAAGCACTGGAAAAACAATCTGATTACCCTGTTTACCGTCATGTTTTTAGTGCTGGGCTGGTTATATATTCAAT
>NZ_JBAVFI010000313.1:0-3095 GCF_049588175.1 Mesobacillus sp. | reverse complement strand
TCAATCAACACTGGAGCATACATGGCAGAAATCGTTCGAGGCGGAATTGTTTCTGTTGATAAAGGCCAATTCGAAGCTGCACAGGCAATTGGCATGAATCATTTCCAAACGATGATGAACGTCGTATTGCCACAGGTCGTTCGAAATATTTTGCCTGCGACAGGCAACCAATTTGTCATTAATATCAAAGACACATCCGTCCTTAACGTTATATCCGTATCAGAATTGTATTTCTTAACAAAATCAGTTGCCGGTAACAACTTTAGATACTTTGAGTCATTTTTTGTAGCATGTGTACTTTATTTTGTCATGACATTTATCGTCACAAGAATCCTGCTTTATTTAGAGCGTAAATTGGAAGGACCGGACAATTACACGATGATGCTCGGAGAGGAATCACCGACGGCAAATAAGTTATAGGAGAAGGAGGAGAGAGTATGGAAAAAGTCATAGATATTCAACACCTAAACAAATCCTTTGGTACACATGAAGTTTTAAAAGACATCAACTTTTCAGTCAATAAAGGGGAAGTCGTAAGTATAATTGGCTCTTCAGGATCAGGTAAATCAACTCTTCTTCGCTGCATCAACCTTTTGGAAAAACCAAGCGGTGGCCAGATTATCTATAACGGAGAGAATATCCTCGATGATAAGCACGATATTCCGACCTATCGCAGACATTTAGGGATGGTATTCCAGCAATTCAACCTGTTTAATAACCATAATGTCCTGAATAATTGCCTCGTTGGACAAATGAAAGTGTTAAAACGTTCAAAGGATGAAGCTGAAAAGGTAGCAATGAAATATCTAAAGGTTGTTGGGATGGATAGGTATATAAACGCAAAACCAAAGCAGCTATCCGGGGGACAAAAACAACGTGTGGCGATTGCCAGAGCACTTTCGATGGAGCCAGATGTAATGTTGTTTGACGAACCCACTTCTGCTCTTGATCCAGAAATGGTGGGAGAGGTACTAAAGGTAATGAAGGAACTTGCTGAAACTGGTCTTACGATGCTGATCGTTACCCATGAGATGGAATTCGCAAAGGAAGTATCAGACCGTGTCGTGTTTATGGACAAGGGAGTTATTGCAGAGGAAGGAAGCCCTGAGCAAATCTTCAATAATCCAAAGCAAGATCGTACCAGGGAGTTTCTTAAACGTACTTTTGTTGAAGTTTACTGATAATAAATAAAGGCTGGTTTGGTAACTTTGTTGCTTTAAATAAGAGGCTTAAATGAAAAACTGTAGACAAACTGAATCTTCATCGAGTTTGTCTACAGCTAAAGTTGAACCTTTCCATGTGGTTCAACTTTTTTCTTTTGAAGTATGCTCAGTTAGCCGCATTAATCAAATCAAAGCAAATATATATAGATAAATGCATTAAATTCCGCCTGGTATGGAGGAGGTATTAATGAAGCCGTTCCTAATCCTTAGTCAAACGATATATATCCTTTCTCTCGTTCCCTGGTTTGTCATCTGGGGATTGTCGTTTATGAGCTTCGACAGTGGTGTCAACTTCTATAATATATCTTTTGTTCTGGTCATCACTTTATATCCGATTGCTGTGGTTACTGGTTCAGTATTGGCGTGGATTTTTAGGGAAAAAAAGAAAAGGTTTGCCATTACGATGAATTTGCTTCCGATGATTTGGGTCATCGCCTTCTTAAGCTTCATGTTTTTGAACAATTAAGCAGGAAAACGGCCAAATCTTCATGATTTGGCCGTTTAAGTGTAAGACTCTCTTTCGACTGGAATGGAAACATCTTAAAAAAAGATAGCTAAAAATCCCCCCAATTAAGGAATTAATAGGATTTTGCCGGTGCTCTTGCGGCTCTCTAGCAACTTATGCGCTTCTTTGCCATCTCTTAGAGAAAATGTCATCGGATTCGACACAGCTAAATCGCCATTTGCGATCCATTTAAATAGCTGGTTTGACCGATGAATCCTTTCTGCTCTTGAGGTTAATACATTCCATAGATCCCCGCCAGTAATCGTTTTCGATGTATCCATCAGCATCCGAGGGTCTACTGGCTTCGGGTCGCCTCCTGCCATTCCATAAAATACGACAGTGCCACCAACTCTGGTTGCAGCAAAACTTTCTGATAAGGTGGAACCGACAGAGTCAAACACTACATCTGTGCCAGTTCCATTTGTTTCTTGCATTATTTTATCAACCCAATTTTCACTGTATAAAAAAACCTTTTTAGCACCGACTTTTTGGGCTATATTTGCTTTCGAAGAAGAAGATGTTAGTCCAATCGCCTTGCCGCCAAGCAGCCCGACCATTTGTATCAATAATTGTCCAACCCCGCCTGCAGAAGCATGAACGAGTGCAGTATCTCCTGATTTAATTTGATAGCTATCATGAACGAGATAATGTGCCGTCAGTCCCTGAAGCAGGATGGAGGCAGCCGTCTCGAAGGAAATCGTATCAGGAAGTGGGATTGCTTTTTCAACAGGAACAGCAACAAGTTCTGCATTTGCATAAGGGACATCGGCAAACGCAATCCGGTCACCTTGTTTTACTTCAGTTACATTGCTCCCAATTTCTTCAACGATTCCCGCGCCTTCATACCCTAAAATGTAAGGTGGCTGACCAGAAAGGTGATAGTTTCCTCTTCTCCGGTAAATATCCGCGAAATTTAATCCAATTGCTTTCGTCCTCACAAGAACCTCATCGGGTCCGATAGAAACATCATTGATTTCTTTATAAAGTAATACTTCAGGGCCGCCAAATTGTTCAAAAACGAGTGCTTTCATACGATTCCTCTATTCATTTTCATTTTTCTTATTGAAGGAAGCTTTACTATAACACCACTCATAAACGATTGCCATTTAGCGAGGTCTTTTTTAAAAGGTGTTTTTTAAAAGATTGTTGTTTTGTAAAACAATTATAAATAAGTTGATTGGAGCACGGGTCCGAGAACAACTCGAAGAGAAAAATGTGCGATGAGTTGTTATGAGAAGAGGTCCGAGAACAACTCAATCAGGAAAAAAGGGCCCCGAGTTGTTATGAGAAGAGGTCCGAGAACAACTCAATCAGGAAAAAAGGGCGATGAGTTGTTATGAGAAGAGGTCCGAGAACAACTCAACGAG
>NZ_JBAVFI010000312.1:0-9978 GCF_049588175.1 Mesobacillus sp. | reverse complement strand
CCATTCAAAGTGAAAATCTCCCGCAGAGTGGTTATGATAAGGTCTCTTATGACCATTCGAAGTGAAAATCTCCCGCTGAGTGGTTATGATAAGGTCTCTCATGACTATTCGAAGTGAAAATCTGCTGCTGAGCGGTAATGGTAAAGGCTCTCATTGCTACACCGAGTGTTAAATATCAAGATTGATCAAGAAGGGCATAATTCGTCCTTCTTTTTTATTTTTGAAAGGGAACAGTAAGGGTAAAGAATCGAACATGTAATAAGAGAGGGGGACCACCATGAAGTTGAATATGCAGCTTGTGATTGCATTTTTCGTTTCTTTAGCAGGATTCGTTGCCATGTCATTGCTGGTGCGTGCCAACCATATAGTGCGCTTTGACGGGTACATAATTTCCTTCATCCAAGGTACTGAAACGGCATGGCTAACAACAGTAATGAAATTCTTTACTTATATCGGAACAATTCGTTTCATAGCGGTTCAGTCAATTTTTGTGTTGTTCTTCCTGCTAAAAGTGCTTAAGCATAGATTGGAAATATTAATTTATTTGGCTGTTGTTTTCTGTACGCCAATATTGAATAGATTATTGAAACTTTATTTTGAAAGAGCTCGTCCTGACTTGCACAGGCTGATTGAGATAGGCGGATATAGCTTTCCCAGCGGGCATGCGATGAATGCTTTTGCATTTTACAGCATACTTGCTTTCCTGCTATGGCGCCATGTACCATCACGTCCAGGTAGAGTAACTGTCATTCTGATCAGCAGTTTTATGATCGCCGCCATTGGGACAAGCAGGATTTATTTAGGAGTCCACTATCCAAGCGATGTAATCGCAGGCTATCTAGCGAGCGGTTTTTGGGTCACTACTGTCATATGGGTGTTTCAAAGATATCAGGAAAGACACTTCCCTGCCTTGGCCGGTGCTCAAAACTGATAATTAAGTAAAAGTGAAAAAGCCTGCTAGCCTTCCGGCGAATAGCAGGCTTTCCTTTATTTTTCGGTCAATTCTTCAATGCTTTTTCCTTCGACGAATTTTGGGGTTTCCAGCCCTAAAATTTCATAGACTGTCGGTGCGATGTCCAGGTTGGAAATTGGCTTTAATTTCTCCTTTTTAGGAAAGTCTGGTCCCATTCCGAAAAAGACTGCTTTTAGCTTCTCACGTTCGGGGTTGCCCCCATGTGTGCCTAATTCAATAGCAGGTTTTACAACGTGAGCCATGCCATTACCCATAATGTAGCCTGGCGCTGCCATTAGAAGTACATCACCAGAATGGTTATCTTCCATGTCAGGCTTTCCTTTTTCACTCAATCGCTTTACGTCCTCATAAGGATAACTATCAGTAATGAAAACATGGCTGTAAAGGTCCTTTGTATTTTCTTCTAAGGAAACAAGGGAGAGACCTTCATTCCATATGCTCGTCCACATCTCCTGTAGATGATGGGTAACCACTCTTCCTTTTACATTCCTCTCAACTTTTACCTCCTTGAAGGCATTGATGATTTCTTCTCTTACTTGCTCATACTCACTTTTTGG
The DNA here is from genome assembly GCF_049588175.1 of Mesobacillus sp. GTDB lineage: Bacteria > Bacillota > Bacilli > Bacillales > Cytobacillaceae > Mesobacillus. The sequence goes on along the minus strand of NZ_JBAVFI010000312.1, from coordinate 8,448 downwards.
TACGACACCGTATTTTTCCCGTGATTGAAGGTTGATATAAATATGTGCTGCCGAGCCGCTTGGAATGGCAATAGCCTTCGATTTTTTCATGTCTACCTTCCCATCGGAAGTCTCAATCAGCAGCCCTTTGTCCTTTAAAATCTTATTTGGCTCCAGCATGGAGTGGGCAGGCTCCATCCCGTGATCGGAAACAATGAATAAGTTTTCATTGTCTTCAAGTGAATTAGTGGTTTTTCCGACTACCTCATCCGCAACCTTGTATGCCCATTCAATGTTTTTCATATTTCGCTTCGATTTTTCAAGAGTATACCCCGGCTGCCTTGGATCTGTCAGCAGGTACAAGTGCTCCTGATGGTCGATTTGAGGCGCATAAAACATCAGAAGATCGGGATCATATTCTTCTTTAATAAATAGTGAAACATCTGTCACCCAATTAACAAAGCGCTCCGCTATATCCTCATATTCTTTTCGGCTGATCCACCCTTTTTCCAGTGCAATATCATCATCCTGAGCTGGGAAGACACCAAATTTTTCGCGGATGGTTTGTCTGAAGCCTTCTGGTCCATCAATTTCCCCGGAGGTGACGGCTGTCCTGTACAGCTTTGTTTCATTTTGCAAATCCGGGTCTCCAGACGCAAACCTGAACCAAAAACCTGCTACTAGATTTTCGTGTGCTTTTAAACTTAGGGAGCCCCAGTCATCACTTTTAACTCCTTTAGAGTCTTCCTTCAACTCCTTGGTTTCTGAAAGGATAAATTGATTGTAGTTTTCCCTCTGGTCATTGGAAGAGTCGTATGCCAACACATGAAGGGTTTGATCTTTGCCATCCTTAACCTTAATCTGGAAAGAGGATTCCTTTAGAGGGCTATAGCTGTGCGGAGTGTTGTTCCAATTAGCAGCTTCAATGAATCTAAGTTTCTCTTCCTTGCTGGGAGACCATGTATCTCCATAATAAACGGTATAGTCACCCTGTTTTCCAGTCTTTGGATTAGCTCCTGCAAAGGCAACTGTCGCAGTGGTTTTACCTTGCTTTTTCGCCTCAATCCACAATGGGTCAACGTCCAGCTTGCTCATAAAAGCATCCTGTTTATTTGTTAAGGCTTTGTCGGGCTCCTGCCACACATTACTTACAATCGAAGTTTTTAACGGGGGAGCCCCAGTCGCTATGGCTGCATGAGATGGGGCAGTTAACGAGGGACTGACTGTAGTCGCATGTTTTGCCATCGAGCCGTTTTTCACTACTTTTTCGACATTAGGGAGTTTTCCATCTTTTAAATATCTTCTTGTCAGGTCATTTCTCATCCCATCGAAGGAAATCAAAACGACCTGGTTATCATTTTTTGCAAATGCCGATAACTCCAATGTATTTGTTAAAAATAAAGTTGCTAGAATGAATGCTGTGAATATTCGTGTTGTCATAAAATCTCCCTTTAATATATATTCTCTAGTTTGTTTTACCTATTTTTTATTCTGTTGAAACTTTTTTCATCATGGCTAATACTGTAAACAATTTTGTACACCAAGATCCATCGTTTTAACTTACTGGGAAATGGGAATAAGAAAGAAGATAGAAGAAAGAGTTATACATATCATATTTCCCTCACATTTTATTGGTTTAATATTATGTACAACATAAGGTAAATGGGTTGGTGAAGGTCATATTGTGATTTTGTGAGCAATTTAATGATAAGAGGTGAGTGTGTGTACAAAAAACAGGAGAGAATGTTAATTTGGATGGCCTTTATTGTAGCAGCAATCATGGGGCTGTCTTTTATTGGTCGTATTTTTGCAGGTTAGAAAAGGAGAATGTTAAATGGGAAATGAAGAATCGGTCTTTTTCAGCCGTGTCTTAACTGAGCTGACGTTATCATTCCATATCATTTACGCAACCATAGGGGTGGGCATCCCGCTCATGATCATGATTGCTCAATGGGTCGGAATCAAAAAACAGGATGAACATTATATTTTAATGGCACGGAGATGGACGCGAGGCTTCGTCATTACCGTCGCCGTCGGAGTCGTTACCGGGACGGCAATCGGGCTCCAGCTATCTCTACTATGGCCGAACTTTATGGAGCTTGCTGGAAACGTCATTGCGCTTCCGCTCTTCATGGAAACATTCGCATTTTTCTTTGAAGCGATTTTCTTAGGAATCTATTTATATACTTGGGATCGATTTGAGAACCAAAAAAAACATTTGCTCCTTCTGATCCCTGTCGCAATAGGAGCTTCGTTTTCAGCAGTGTTCATCACAATTGTGAATGCGTTTATGAATGCGCCACAGGGCTTTGATCTTATGAACGGTCAGCTAGTGAACATCAATCCCGTTTTAGCAATGTTTAATCCAGCCATGCCAACAAAGGTAGCTCACGTTCTGGCAACAGCCTATATGACATCGGCGTTTGTTTTGGCATCGATTGGCGCATATCGGCTTCTTAAGGGATCAAATCATGTTTACCATAAGAAAGCTCTGTTTCTTACTTTAAAAATCGGACTTGTTTTTTCAATTGCTGCGGCTGTGATCGGCGATTTTTCCGGAAAATACCTGGCTGAATATCAGCCTGAAAAACTAGCTGCGGCAGAGTGGCATTTCGAAACGCATGAAGGGGCGCCTTTAATGCTATACGGTGTGCTGGATGACGGAGAAGTTAAATATGCGATAAAAGTGCCATATGCACTCAGTATATTAGCTCACAGCAATCCGAATGCCGAAGTCATCGGTCTCGACCAATTTAAGGAGGATGAAATCCCGCCGCTATACATCCATTACCTCTTCGACAGCATGGTGACAATCGGCATGTGGTTGACAGCTTTATCACTTCTCTATGTGCTGGGAGTTTGGTTTAAAATGAGTTTTATACATGTCAGATGGTTTCGCTGGCTCCTCGTTCTCGGTGGTCCGCTGTCAATACTCGCCATCGAACTAGGCTGGTGGTTAGCTGAAGTTGGACGCCAGCCATGGATCCTCCGAGGCATTTTGCGAACCGAGGAAGCTGCAACAACGAGCGGTCAGGTAGACACCATGCTGCTCATGTTCGCTGGACTTTATCTTATTTTGGGAATCGGAAGTGTGGTTGTGCTGACAAGGATGTTCCGCAAAAATACGGTTGAACAGGAGCTCGCTGACAGGGAATTGGAGAGGGGAGGTGACATGCGATGACACTTGAGATTATCGGAATTTCGGTCCTTTGGCTCTTTCTGTTTGGCTATGTCATCGTCGCCTCGATTGACTTTGGTGCAGGATTTTTTAATGCTTACAGTTTATTCAGGGGGAAACAGCATATTTTAACGCGGATTATCCAGCGCTATCTATCGCCGGTGTGGGAAGTGACGAATGTGTTCCTCGTCTTCTTTTTCGTTGGAATTGTCGGCTTCTTCCCTAAAACAGCCTATTATTATGGAACGATTCTGCTCGTTCCAGCAAGCATTGGGGTTGTTTTGCTTGCAATCCGGGGAGCCTACTATGCATTTACCACCTATGGCGGACTTCAGCATAAAAGATACACCTATTTATATGGACTTTCAGGCTTGTTTATCCCAGCTTCATTATCCATTGTGCTGACCATTTCGGAAGGCGGATATGTCAGTGAGAAGGCATCAGGGCTTGAACTTGATTACTGGGCTCTGTTCACTAGCCCGCTGACATGGAGTATTGTTGTTCTTAGCTTGGCTGCTGTTCTGTATATTTCAGCTGTATTCTTAACATGGTACGCAAATAAAGCTCAGGACAAACCGGCAACAGAGCTGCTTCGGAAATATGCGCTTATCTGGTCAGTGCCCACGATTGTTACTGCTACAGGTATCATCGTTGAGCTTAAGGACCATAACCCTGCGCATTACAGCCGCTTAATGGACTTTTGGTGGCTGTTCGCAATCTCGTTTATCTTATTCGCAGGGACTGTTTATCTGGTTGGGAAGGGGAAGGCTTATGGTGTAGCGTTCGGGCTTTTAACAGGACAATTCCTGATTGCCTTTTTCGCCTATGGCATCTCCCATTATCCATATTTACTTTATCCTTACCTGACGATTTATGACAGTTTCACTAATGAAGCGATGGCCATCGCTCTGATCATCGCTTTCGTAGCAGGATTGGGACTGCTGCTCCCATCATTGTACTTGCTGCTGCGGCTGTTCTTGTTTAACAAGGATTATGTACAGGGCAAGAGAAATGACCATGCATAGGAGGTATAAACATGGCTGAATTTTTAATGTTCTATGCTCCTTTTGTCGTCATCATCTTGTCCATCGCTGCCGCATTTTGGCTGGCGGGGAAGGATGGAGCGATTAGAGAGCGCGAATAAACATACAAAAAGCTGTAAAACCGCCTGGTTTTACAGCTTTTCTATTTGATGGATCTAACACAGTTTACGCCATAAAGTGGAACTATTAATGACTGATGTATTCTCAATGATGGAATACGCAGCATTCGTAATCGCCTGAGGCAGCGTTTCGCCAGTTGCACGGACGTCATTAAACCAAACTTCACATTCTCCAGCAGCGCTGAATTTGTAACCTAGATTTTCTAATTTTTCTGCAACCATCATTGCATGGTCAAGGTTTTGCCCTGGCTGGAAATCAGAATCATTGATAAAAACACCTTTCTCATAATCATACCAGCGGTCCCACCTATTTAACTTCCAGCCAAGAATCCTTCTAGCAATAGCGTCGGTTTTGTTCAACTGCTTCCACCTCTTTCTCGGGATTTTTTGTTTAAATTCCTTTTACAAAATTAGTTATGTGTTATATAACAGTTTATTCACTTTTATTATATTCTATAACAACAAAGGAAAACAACTAGAATCGTAAAATGACTTTATATTTTTTTACGTTAGATTTAATCTTCATTATCTTCCGGTTTGCCTGCTAATCTTTCTAATAATTGATATGGACGAACCTGAAATGCTTCAAATGGTACAGAATATCCATTCATCGCATCCAGAACACGAGGAATAAACTTTCCTCTTTTAATATAATGAGGAACAGTCAACGGATCTAACTTCACAAAGCGGACATCCTGCGTCTCAGCAGAGGTCCTTAAATTTCCCCCAATGCATTTGCCGTGGAATACAATTGAAATGGTGTTTCCGTTTGAGTAAACACCTGTTACTCCAAACAGCTTAACCTGTATTCCGGTTTCCTCGAGAATTTCCCTATGGAGTGCAATGTCTAAAGTCTCTCCATCATCCACTCCGCCACCGGGGAGCTCCCACGTATCCGATCTCCAATATGTTTTTACCAATAATGTTTCTTCTTTATCATTTGTGATATAACCGCTTACTGTTACATTTTGATTTGACTGATGGTCTGTACCTGTTGGAGTTAAAAAATCCTGATGATAATCTGAGTAAAGCTTGCCTAATTTTAATAGCTGCGCTTCTGCTTGCTGATTTAATTGATCCTTTTTTACTCTCTCTTCAATTTTCAAAAAGTCATCAAAGCTTGAATAATGCCACATTGTTAAAACTTCAGTTTCATCGGCAGTTAACCAGCGGCCAATTAATTCTGCTCCATTTTTTAGCTGGTTCGGCTTCACGTATTCTTCAAAGTATTGATTAAGCTCTTTCATTTTTCCTGTACAAACCTTGTGAATTTCTCTTCTGCAGAACATGAAAACCCTCTCTTTAAAAAATTAAATCTGAAATATTTTATTGTATGAATGAGAAAGTTTACTGTGTCTTATCAAAAGTAATTAAGTCTGTGAGCTTGCATGAATCTCTGCAGGCTTTTTTGCTGTCTTTCATAAATTCATCATTGAAATAGGGATTTTCTTTGATATTAGAAAAAACTATATTAAAAAATTTTTGACAATATGAACATCTGTACATATAATAAAACAAAAAGTTGCACTAGGTAAAAACTATAGTGTGGAGGAAAAAAAGATGGCTAGGACTAATATGATGACATTGTTTGAAGGTCAAAAAGGTGATTTTATAAAAATTTTGAATCTCACTCTAGAAGGAACAATGCGAAGAAGATTGCTTGATCTCGGTTTCGTGCCTGGAGCTATTGTCGAGGTTATAAGAAAAAGTCCACTTGGTGACCCTATTGCTTTTCGGGTGTGCAGTACATCAATTGCGTTAAGAAAAGAAGAAAGTATCAGTATAGAAGGGGAGCTGGTTAACAATGGCTGAGCGATATCGGATTGCGCTGGCAGGTAACCCAAACACCGGCAAAAGTACTTTGTTTAACACATTGACTGGTTTAAAACAGCATACGGGAAATTGGGCAGGTAAAACGGTTGATATTAAAGAAGGCTCGTTTTTATTTAAAGGAAAGTCCTATTCCATGATTGACCTGCCAGGTACGTATTCACTGTTTTCGAATTCACTGGATGAGGAATCAGCACGCAATTATATTATTTTTGAAAAACCAGATCTCACTATCGTAGTTTTAGACGCAACTGCCCTAGAGAGAAATATGAATTTGGCTTTGCAGGTGATGGAGCTGACTGAAAAAGTGATTGTATGCATCAATTTAATTGATGAGGCTGAAAAAATGGGCATTAAAATTAATGAGAAAATTTTGATGAGACGCTTGGGAGTCCCTGTTATCAAAATATCTGCCCGAAACAAAACTGGTCTGCCTCTGCTGCTGGATACAATGGAAAGAGTGATAACCGGAGCAATTCCATGTTCGCCTTTGAAAATTGCCTATGATGATGAAACGGAACAAAAGATCGAAAGTCTTTTACCAGAGGTTCAAAGTGTTTTCGGGGATAAAGTGCCTGCCAGATGGCTCTCGTTAAGACTTTTGGATGGAGATAAAAAGCTGCTGGAGGAATTAATGCAAAGGCATCTTAAGGAGGAGGTCTCAAGCTAATGGGGTATACATCATTAGAAAAACAGCAAATATTGAACAATCTGTTCGATCATGCAGAGCAGTTCTCATCCGAAAAAACACGTGACAAGATTGTAGAAGCTCTTTACAAGAACAGCAGCCAATTTATAGCAGAAGGAGTTAGATATTCTAAGACGAAGCATGACCAGCGAACGGAGCGATTAGATGCTATACTAACCTCGCCAATTTGGGGATTTCCGATCATGCTTCTTATGCTTGGAGCTGTTTTTTACTTAACAATAGCCGGTGCCAATATCCCATCCTCAATGCTCGCTGATTTTTTCGGCTGGCTTGAAGGATACATTACGATCCTTTTTACCATGGTGAATGCACCTGAGTGGCTTCACGGGGTATTGGTGCTAGGGTTTTATCGTGGAACTACGTGGGTCATAAGCGTGATGCTGCCGCCGATGGCAATCTTTTTCCCGACTTTCGCTCTTCTAGAGAATTATGGGTATTTACCTAGGGTTGCCTTTAATATGGACCGACTGTTTAAAACTGTAGGAGCTCATGGGAAACAGTCACTCACCATGGCTATGGGATTTGGCTGCAATGCAGCAGCCATGATGTCAACGAGAATTATAGAATCACCGCGAGAAAGGATTCTGGCAATCCTGACAAACAATTTCGTACCATGTAATGGCAGATGGGGAACATTGATTTTACTGGCATCCCTGTTTATGGCGGCTAATTTTACCGGAGGGATTAAATCACTAATAACCACCTCAGTCATAGTTGGCATCGTATTATTTGGGATCATTGTCACGTTCTCTGTTTCTTGGATTCTATCAAAAACGGTATTGAAAGGTGTTCCTACCCACTATACGCTGGAGCTGCCGCCATATAGAAAGCCAAAAATTTTCGATACGGTTATTCGTTCGTCGTTAAACAATTCAGTTTCTGTGCTTAATCGAGCGATTAAGGTTGCTGCCCCTGCTGGGATCTTGACCTGGGTATTGGCAAATATTGATATCAACGGCACGAGTATTTTGCTGCACATGGTCCAATACATTGATCCGCTTGGACAGATGATCGGTCTGGATGGTTATATTCTCATGGCCTTCATAATTGGATTGCCTGCAAACGAGATAGTCTTACCTGTCCTTTTGATGGGTTACCTCTCAACAGGTGAATTAATCGATACCGGTGGAATCGATAATATTAAGCAGGTATTCCTTGATCATCACTGGACTTGGCTGACAGCGTTAAACATGATGCTATTTTCACTGCTGCACTATCCATGCGGAACCACATTAATTAATATTTACAAAGAAACGAAAAGCAAAAAATGGACTTTTCTGGCCTTTATCATTCCGACAGTCATCGCTTTAGGTGTTACTTTCATCATTGCTCAAACAGTAAGGTATTTTGGGTGGGTTTGATGAGTACAGATTAATAGCAATTAAAAAATAAGGCAGTGCATTTTAAAAAATGCACTGCCTATTTTTGGTTTTACATTAGCAGGTATTACAAATAAGGTGTTAGTCCATTTATTCTCCCACAGGATCTTTAGGCCCGTTAAGATTCAATTGATAAAATGCTAAATCAAGCCATCTATTGAATTTAAATCCTGCTTTTTCTATTGTACCGGAATGAACAAAACCGAAATTT
>NZ_JBAVFI010000311.1:0-1929 GCF_049588175.1 Mesobacillus sp. | reverse complement strand
GTTTAGGCCTGCCTTTTTTATATGCCAGCAATTGTTTTCTCATAATAACTTGGGTATATATATGTAAAAGAAAGGATGATCAACTGTGAAAATAGAAATTAGAAAGCCCGCATTAAACGAACTGACGAAGATTGATTTCGGCCAAGACGAAGGAATAAGAATATTAGCTGAGTTTGTAGGCACTTGCTCGATTGCTACAGACATTGAGCTTCACATAGAAGAAATGCAAGAAAATGATCTAGTAATAAATGAAAAAGGAATTAATTTCTTCGTTCCAAAGAAATCCATAGAATCACTGCCTGATAAAATATTTTTAGATTATAAGCCGGGATTAGGCTATAAAATATCCTCAGCGGAAGAAACCTTTGGTTATAATTTTAAGCTGAAATATAAGAACAGTTAGTTAATGAAATAGCCCCGTGGGGTTATTTTTTTTGTTACACATAGATGGCTGCCCATTAAGGGATGAAAGTAGTATGGACATTGAAAATGTAGAGATAGTGCGATGCAGGGCAGGATTAATGACTATTTATGAATAATGACAACTAAAGGCAGAAAAAAACTATTTCAAGCGGATTGATAAAATATCTGAGGTGCTTGCCGGTTTGCGTCTACTGTCTAACCTTTGTTTAAGAAAAAGATTGTCAGTTCAGTTGTTCCCCCTTATAATGATATTATTTCGAGTCTAGAAGGATTAGGGGTGTTAACAAATGAATAATAGGACCGAACAGCAAGCTGGCGTTTTATATGCAGCTTTTTCTTATATTTTATGGGGTATACTTCCGGTTTACTGGAAGCTGCTTCATCACGTGAATGCCGATGAGATCCTCGCTAACCGGGTATTTTGGTCGTTCTTTTTCGTAGCAGCTGTTCTGTTCTTCAACAAGAAATGGAGCCTATTTACCTTAACAATGCGCGGCCTTGCTAAAAATAAAAAGCAATTTGCAGCCTTGGCAGTAGCATCATTGCTGATCAGCATTAACTGGTTCATCTACATTTGGGCCGTCAATACGGACCAGATGATAGAAGCGAGCCTTGGCTATTATATTAACCCGCTTGTCAGTGTGCTTCTGGGCATGGTCTTCCTGAAGGAAAGACTGACCTTAATGCAATATGCATCTTTTGCTTTGGCAGGAGCTGGCGTAGTGATCATGACGATATCTTATGGCCAGTTTCCTTGGATCGCTGTTTCACTTGCGATTTCTTTCGGGCTTTATGGGCTTGCGAAGAAATTGATAAAAGTTGATTCCGCTGTAGGCCTTGCACTTGAAACACTTGTTGTTATGCCGCTTGCTGGAATTTATATTGGATACTTGTTTTTCCAAGGCTCCAGCTCGCTATTTGCTGGTTCTTGGACGACAAGTCTGCTGCTTGCTGGCGCGGGCGCAGCTACTGCCGTACCATTGTTGTATTTCGCCAAAGGTGCCCAAAGAATTCCGCTGGCAACACTAGGAATCCTTCAATATATTGCTCCAACTATAACCCTGATCCTTGGGATCTTTGTCTACCATGAAACTTTCTCAATGACTCATCTGTTAGCTTTTACCTTCATCTGGTCTGCGTTGATCCTTTATTCACTATCTAGGACGAAGCTTGGGACTGCTATGAGTGTGAGATGGAAAAAGGAAAAGGAAATGCATATGTAAAAATAAGAGCTGCGGATATTCCGCGGCTCTTATTTTATAAGATAAGAAAGTATAAAATTCACTTCGAGAAATGGCCTGCTCCAGCGCCTAGCCCCTCGAGTCGCTTCGGTCCTGCCAATGAAGTCAAAGAACGACTTCACTGTCAGGCCCTCCGACGGACGCGATGTCCTAGTGCCGACATTGCCACAGGACGTGGCGGTTTTAGTCGGCCAGCGCTTGTCGGACTTGCACAGGATGTGCTGACGGCAACGTTGCCACAGGACGTGGCAACGTCGCCGTTCCT
>NZ_JBAVFI010000310.1:0-3587 GCF_049588175.1 Mesobacillus sp. | reverse complement strand
CAAGCCTGCTAAGTGAACCGGTATACAAGGACAATCTGCTGATTAAGGCGTCTTATCTTCCGGCATTCAAACTTGCAGGGGATCTCTATTATTGGCATAAAATCGATGAAGACCGTTATGCGGCGATTCAGCTGGACATGATGGGACACGGGATATCTTCTTCACTTGTTTGCATGTTCATCTCCTCCGTCCTGCGTGACGCAATCCGGTCGAATCCGGATCCCGAGTATGTGATTGGTGAATTGAACAGATGGATGAACTCCCTGAATCAACACAATCAAAAAATACCTTATTATTTCACTGCGATTTATATCATGCTGGATACCTCCCAGCGAAAAATCGAGTACATAAACGCCGGGCATCCTACCGGACATGCCTTGATCGATGGCGGCCATGTCGAAGAACTGAAGAGTAATACATGCGCGGTCGGCTTTTTCCCGGACATCCAAACAAATAAGAAGACGGTCACTTATTCGCAATCGCTCCAGCTTCTCATCTGTACGGATGGTGTCCATGAGGCGATCGATAAATACGAACAGGCTGGGACAGAATTTTTAAAAGGCATCTCCCATAAATTAATCGACGGTGCAAAAGATGCCGAACCGCTCGACTTAATCCTGACACCTGAGCAAAAAGAAGCGGGAACAGACGATATGTGCATCGTGCTGATTCAGGCGACTTAATCGTGTTGATTCAAACGACTTAAACATCTTGAAATAAAAAAAGCAGAAATCCTATACAACAGGATTTCTGCTTTTTTTTCGGTAAATCTTTTCCTTTGTATTGAATGCTTCCAGAAAGCCCTGATCCGTGCGGGCAGATTCCTTTGTGCCGAGGCCAAGGAAACCGCCATTGCTAAGACTTGCATCGAACAGGCGAAAGACCTGCTGCTGCAGCTGCTGATTAAAGTAAATTAGGACATTGCGGCAAATGATGAGATGGAACTCATTGAGAGAACCATCGGTCACTAAATTATGCTGGGCAAACACCATGTTTTTTTTCAGCGAATCATTCAAATGGGCGGCTTGACTATCTGCACTATAATACTCCGAAAATGACTTCTTCCCGCCTGCAAGCATATAGTTTTTCGTATACGACTGCATTTTGTTGAGCGGCATCGTGCCCGTCTGCGCTTTTTTCAGGACGGTTTCATTCATATCTGTCGCATAAATCTTCGTCCGGTCAGCTAGTCCCTCTTCCTCGATTAAAATTGCCATCGAGTAAGCTTCCTCGCCAGTCGAGCAGCCCGCATGCCAGATACGGATTTCCGGAAGGTCCTTTAACACCGGGATCACTTCTTCACGCAGCGCTTTAAAAAAGTCTGGGTCCCTGAACATCTCTGTTACATTGATGGAAAAATCCTTCAGGATATTGTCCAGGACCCTTTCATTATGGATAATTTTCTCCGTAAGGCTGGTGATGCTCGTCAGTTTTTCTGCGTTCATCCGGGATTGAGCTCTTCTCAAGATCGAAGAGCGCATATAATTCCGGAAGTCATAGCCTGACAGGCGGTAGATGGCCAGCAAAAGCAATTCAAGCTCTAAGTCTTCCTTATTCAACTTCATCCCTCTTCCATCCTGCTCCAGCACGCCCTATGACAGCCAAACCCGCATCGCCGAAAGCAGCTGGTCGAGCTTCATTGGCTTGCTGATATAATCATTGGCGCCAGCATCGAGGCATTTATCTCGGTCACCCTTCATCGCTTTCGCCGTCAGCGCGATGATCGGCGTCTTGCTATTTTCTTCCATCGTCCGGATTTCCCTGATTGTTTCATACCCATCCATGATTGGCATCATAATGTCCATCAAAACGATGTCAACTTGATCCAGTTCCTTCATCTTTTCAAGGCATTGGACTCCATTTTCTGCGGTGATGACGTTCATGCCTTCCTTTTGAAGTGCATTTTTCAGGGTAAAAATGTTGCGGTGATCGTCGTCTGTGACGATGACCGTTTTACCAGTCAGAACGGTCGTTTTGCCAGAAGGTGCAGGACCCGCAGCTTCTTCTGCATTCAATCCTTGCTCTACCCCCATTGGCACTTCCGGTAAAATCGGTTCATGCCCAGCTGGCACTTCCGGTAAAACCGATTCAAATCCAGCTGCCACTCCGGATTGTTCCATAGCTGCAGCCACCTGATTGTGCACCTCGAATTCATTCATTGAAGGATACCCCTGCGGCAGGTTTGGAATGATAACAGTAAACGTACTTCCCTTTCCTTCCTGGCTTTCCACCTTGCACAAACCGCCCAGCAGCTGGGAGAACTCCCTGGAGATGGACAGCCCTAAGCCGGTGCCGCCATACTTCCTCATAATCGCGCCATCCACCTGCTGGAAGGCTTCGAAGATCATCTGCTGCTTTTCTCTTGGAATGCCGATGCCTGAATCTGTCACAGAAAACTTCACCCATGTATCAGAATGGCCGGCAAGCGGACAGCCCATTGTTTCACGTTCATCCGCCTTCTCGATTTTAATAGATACAGAGCCTTTGTCCGTGAATTTGAATGCGTTGGACAGAAGATTCTTCACTACCTGCTGCAGACGCTGTTCATCTGTATAAATAATCGGCGTGATATTGTCAGACACGCTGACGTTAAAATCAATATTCTTATTCTTTGCTACCTGGGAGAACTGTCGCTCCAATCGGTCGGCGAATTCAGTAAGGAATACTTCCTCAAAATTGACTTCGAGCTTCCCTGCCTCCACCTTGGATAGGTCGAGGATGTCATTGATCAGGTTCAGCAAATCCTGTCCTGATGAATGGATGACCCTCGAGAATTCCTTCTGCTCTTCCGACAGCGCATGCTCCTGGTCGTCAAGCATCATTTCTGACAGCAGCAAAATACTGTTCAGCGGCGTCCGGAGTTCATGGGACATATTCGCGAGGAACTCCGATTTGTAGGTAGAGCTTTGTTGAAGTTCCATCGCCTTCTGTTCGAGATCTTCCTTAGCAGCCTGAAGCTCTTCTGATTTCAGCTCTGCATCATGTGTACGTTCCTCGAGCTGCTCATTCATCATCCGCAGCTCTTCTGTCTGCATCTGCAATTCCTCTGATTGCGCCTGAAGTTCTTCAGATTGAGACTGCAGCTCTTCTGACTGTGCCTGAAGCTCTTCTGTCTGAGCCTGGGATTCAAGCAGCAGACGTTCGACTTCCATACGGCCGATGATATTCGTAATTCCGATACCAAGAGTTTCAAGTACATTCTCAAGCAGCTTTTGGCTGGCTGAAGGGAAAGCAGTAAAGCTGCCTATTTCCACAACCGCAATGACTTCATCCTTCATCATGACTGGTGCCATGAGGATGCTTTTCGGCGCAGCCTCTCCCAGCCCGGTGGAGATCACCCTGAAATCAGATGGAACTTCATTGAGAAGGATGGTCCTTTTTTCCACGGCACACTGCCCTGCCAGACCTTCACCCTCGGCAAAGCTGTCTCTTCCCGCTGCTCCGTTATCATCCGCATAGACCGCAACCTTTTTAAAAAGTGGCTTTCCTTCTGATCCATCCTTAAGGTAAAAGGCTCCCAAATTACCACCCATGAGCGGGGTCAGTTTCTTGATAAAATTCTCTGCAAGTGTTGCAACGTTCATATG
>NZ_JBAVFI010000309.1:0-4544 GCF_049588175.1 Mesobacillus sp. | reverse complement strand
TGTCACGGATGACCGTTGTATTGATAATCCTTTCCCCATCAACTGAGACATGCTGGGCACCATACATATTCAACTCATTTAAAAGCCTTTTCAGCATGTCTGGAGAAATGGTAGGAACATCGTCTCCATCAACAATCAAATTAAAAGCCGGGGCGATTGACAGGGTGATTCCTGGGCCTGTTATCTCCGTTAATCCTGCCTCAACCTTTAATTCATTCAATGTTTCCCGGAGTACTTCTTCTTTGCTCTGCTGGCGCTCAGTTTCATACTTCGCTATTTTCTCTTCATTTGACCTGATTTCAAGAAGCAGCTTTGATTGAATTTCTTTCTCTTTCATTAAATCCTCTCGAAGCTGCCATGTGTCCCTCGTGTCCCTGACTTCAGGTTCCCTTACTGTCTGAAACTGGATGGCGATCATCAATCCGATTATAGCCGCAATGATGCTAAAACTTAGATTTTTAGGGCGGCCCAAAAGTATTCACCTTGCTTTCTGTAAGGCTATATACGATGCCAATTCTGCTAAATGCTGATCTGAAATGGATCCCCCGTATGAAAAAGCCTATTTAAACATTCATACCCATACATTAATTCCGTATTTAGGAAGCATGATGATCTTTCAGGCATCAATTCCCAAGAATCGGATCCATCTTGATATCATCCATTTCTTCCATTGTAAAAACAATTTGATCGTTTACAAGCTGATCTTTTATCCCACCAGTAATATTTAATGCGGAAGAAAGAACATTGGGGTCACCAATAGCAGTAATTTCAAAGGGGGCAGGATGCTGGTATCCATCTACAGTAATGACAGGCCCGGTGCATAAGACATAGGAATTATGAGAAATTCTTTGCCCATTTACGGCGATAGCAGCTGCTCCTGAAATGTATAGCTCATTAATTACCTTGAAAACATGGTGCTCATGAACGAGATAGTTATTGATATTTTCTTCGTCAGGATCATACTCTCCATCTGCAAGAGTTACCTTGACACCTTTACCACTGACCTTCACCTTGCCAAGAAACATTCGGTATTTTTCAGCATCTTCTGCCATGTTAAAAAATACTTGTGCTTCTTTCGAAAGGTTTGTTTCAATTTTCCTAACCTTTTCTTGCTTAGCATTTAACTCTTTTTGCAGTTCGCGGTTTTTCTCTTCCTGATCTATTAATTCGTTCCTCAGGTTTAAATGCTGCTCCCACTGCTTGTTTGTCAAGCCTTTGCCATTGTTACTTTCATCCTGTGTAACACGAAATGAAAAAGCGACCATAAAGCCAAGCACCAGGGAAACGAGCGAAAGGATCACACGATTACTGTTCACTTTCTTTTTCAATTTCAACTTCCTCAGCTTCCTCTGCTTCATAAGCTTTAAAATAAGAGCCAACCTCGAGGTCGATCACACCCTTTTTATCAGGGTCGAGCTGGCTGACAATCGAAGGATAGTGTGCCATTTTTTCTGAAAAAGTCCTCAAGCTAGCATTCACTTCAAAACCGTCATTCATATACAGCTTAATTAGGAACCTATCCGTCTTGTCCGGCTTTGAATGAATTTCCGAAATCGAATTAATCACCACTCCGGGAAGGGTCTCGAGTGAATCAATCATTTCATCCAAAACTTTTCCTTCTTTAAAGCCAATTAAAATTGGTGCGTTGACAGGAATTTCATCGATTTGCTTTTCACTAAGAATATGTCCATTTTCAAGGACCGGATAAAAATTCTTGCCTTTTGATATGTAAGCAAGACGGCTGAATTCTTCAAGCTCAATCGCAACAGTATTAGGAAGCTTGACTTTGACTGATGCGTTCTTGATTTCCTGGATCTTCTCCAGTTTTTTTTCAGTCTCTTCCCTGTTTATCTGCCAGACATTAGATTGGAGTGAAATCCCGCTCTCCTCGACAATTTGTTCAAAGGTATAGGATTCATTGCCTGACACTGTAATGCTTTTCACCTTGCTGAGCGGAGATTGAAAATAGATTACACCGGCAATCAATACAAAAAACAAAGCCAGCAGCATGATTAACCTACGATTTGCTTTCTTGCGTCTTTGATGTTTTAGTTTTGGAATTCGGTCTTCTATTGAGACGATTTTCCCCTTGTCCATTTTCAATCCCCTCTTTACCGGCTGTACCCATTCCATAAAAGACTAACATCTTTGATCGTAACTTTGTAGGTTAAAGCCTCCTGAAATATCTTAATATGTCATTGATGGATTCCTGTGTGAGCATCGTATATTTTTAAAGTAATAATATTGATTCCGCCAGGTTTTGTGCGATTTTAAAAAGCACAAAAAGAGAAACCAACGGCACGAAGAAAATCATGCCGTATCCCTACATGGTTTACATCTAATCTAATGAAATATTATATCACAGAATTTGACAGCTTAAAGCAATTTACTGCTATTTTCGTCCTATAATTTCTACCTCTGTCTCCATTTTCACTCCATGTAATTCAAGGACGGTATCTTTTACATGCTGAATGAGGCCAAGCACATCCTCAGCCTTTGCATTCCCTGTGTTTACAATGAAGTTGCCATGAAGTTCAGAAATTTGGGCTCCACCGATGCGATGGCCTTTCAGACCGGATTTCTCAATTAAGTTGCCCGCATAATTAGGAAGCGGGTTCCTGAAAACACTTCCGCAGCTTGGATAATTATAAGGCTGGGTTTCTTTGCGGTAATCTTTATTTTTATGCAATTCGGCAACGATTACTTCCTTATTGCCTTCCTTCAATTGAAATACGGCAGCAACCACAATACCAGGGCGTTCTTTCTGGAGCACTGAGGTTCTATAAGAGAATTTCATCTCTTCATTTGTAAGCCACTCCATTGTGCCATCCTCAAATAACACATAAGCCTTCTCAAGGATTTTTGAAACATCTGATCCATGAGCTCCGGCGTTCATATATACAGCACCGCCAATAGAACCTGGAATGCCACCCGCAAATTCAAGGCCTGCCAGACCCTTCCGGCTGATGGTGATCGCGAAGTTTACAAGTGACATTCCGCCACCGGCTGTCACTCTGTTCCCCTCTATTTTCAATTCATCCAAACCAGATCCAAGCTTAATAACAGCCCCTTCAATCCCTTTATCGGAAACCAGAAGGTTAGATCCCCTGCCGATTACCGTCCACTTCACTCCGGAGTTTTTGATTACATCAATTGCTTTTTTTAGATTATCTATTGATGAAGGCTCAATAAGTATGTCGGCAGGTCCGCCAATTTTCATTGTTGTATGGTTTGCCAGCGGCTCATTTTCCTTAACAGAGCCGATGTTCAATTCTCTAAGTTTGTCAGCTAGATCCTTCATAATTACCTTCCTTTCAGGCTTCAATCATTTTGACCATTTTATGCAGCCACAAGCCTATAGGCTACTTTTTCGCTAATTCCCCCATTAAGTGGTGAAGTCTTTCGGCAGCGTCAGGTATGCCCAACTTTTTTGCAGCTTTCTTCATATCGGCCAATCTTTCATCATTCCCTAATATTTGGTCAATATTCTCAACCAATTTAGGGCCCGTCAAATCTTTTTCAAGCAGCAAGCGAGCTGCTCCATTTTCGCTTAAAGCACGAGCATTTTTTTCCTGATGGTTATCCGTAACATACGGGCTTGGGATCAGGATGCTGGGTATGCCTAATGATGTAAGTTCCGCAAGGGTAGTGGCCCCTGCACGGGAAACCGTTAGATCTACGCCAGCAAGTACTTCAGGCATATTATGGATAAATGGTTTTAAAATCACATTTTCCGGATTTCCAACCAGATCAACTTCTTTTTGAACTTCATCAAAATGAACGTCACCGGTAACGTACAAAACCTGATATGGCTTGCCACTTAACTCTGTTAAGCTTTTGACAACCGCTTCATTAATAGGTCTTGCTCCCCTGCTGCCGCCAAAGATCAGCACAGTTGGCACCTTAAGCTTTAAGCCTGTGGACAACCTGCCCCTGATACCATCTTGTCCTAACACTTCTGTTGCTCTAGGATTACCTGTAAGGACCACCTTTTGTTCTGGAAAAAACTCTCTTGCTTCCTCGAAGCAAATCGCAATTTTATCTACATATCGGCTCAAGAATTTATTTGTCAGTCCAGGAACGCTGTTTTGTTCATGGACAATTGTAGGTATCCCCATTTTTGCGGCCGCATAGACAACCGGTCCGCATACGTAGCCCCCAGTGCCAATGACGACATCTGGCTTGAATTCTTTAAGCATTTTCTTGCTGTCTCTGACTCCCTTAAGAAAGCGCAAAATCGTTTTAACATTCTCGAATGATATTTTTCTTTTAAAACCTGTAATATGTATGGATTTAAAAGGTATATTTTCCCTGGGCACTAACTTGCTCTCGAGCCCTTTTTCAGTCCCTATGTAAAGAAACTCAGCATTCTTATCTTTCTTTTGTATCTCTCTGACCAGTGCAAGCGCAGGGTAAATATGCCCACCTGTACCGCCGCCGCTAACTGCAATCTTCATTTTTCCACACCTCAGCAAAAAATCTTATTTCTCTATATTCCTGTGACAAGCCTTTATAAAAAGGCACTTCACGGTTTTACCCTATTC
>NZ_JBAVFI010000308.1:0-5197 GCF_049588175.1 Mesobacillus sp. | reverse complement strand
AGGCTGTACCAGTGCCAGTGTTGCACAGGACGTGGGGTACATAGTCGGCTCACTCTTGGCAGACTTGAACATGAAATTTCCGGCACATATGTTGCGAGAGGAGTGACGGTTTTTATCGGCATTTCTAAAAAAATCAGTTCATCCTTTTCAAATGATAACTTTTTCACAATATTAATTTGAGGTTCATGGGGTTGACGAAGGAAGCCTCTAGGAGATAAAATTTATAAGATAGCTATTGTATGTGAATTTTTCTATCAATAGCTGTCTTTTTATTTCCGATAATAAGAACATCAGTGAATTTATATTTTATAGATACATTTCCGGTTTTTTAGCATAAGGGAAATAGTGATAAATTGAAGGTGACTAACTTTGGAACATTTATTTGGACAGGATTGGGAAATCGTTCCTGCAGGCGGCGCAACAGGTGCTGCTTATTTTGCACAGCATGAAGGTCAAAGGCTGTTTTTAAAACGTAATTCGTCCCCTTTTCTTGCTGTACTCTCCGCAGAAGGAATCGTACCCAAGCTTGTTTGGACTAAAAGGTTAGAGAACGGAGATGTTATAACTGCACAGCAATGGATGAATGGAAGAGAGCTAAAGCCTGGAGATATGAATGATGACCGGGTGGCCAAGCTTTTAAAGAAGATCCATGCGTCTGAACCTTTGCTAGGCATGCTTACCCGGCTAGGGAAAAGTCCTTTGCAGCCTGAGATGATTCTGCATGCATTAAATGAGGAACTAGAGGAAGAGCTCTGGGCGAAACCTGTAGTGAAAGAGTCGATGGAATTTCTTACAGAAAACGTGGGGAAAGTCGACTTCCATGATAAGGTAGTTTGCCACTGTGATGTTAATCATAACAACTGGCTGCTTACGGAAGACAACCAGTTGTATTTAATTGATTGGGATGGCGCGATGATCGCTGATCCGGCCATTGACATTGGCCTTCTCCTATATTCCTACATACCCGAAGAGGCTTGGGAAGAATGGCTCGAAATGTATGGGATCAGCCTGACAGATAATCTCAAGCAAAGGATGAAGTGGTATGCACTTGCGCAATCGCTTTCGTCCATTCAATGGCACAAAAACCAGAATCGCATTCCTGAAATGGATAAATGGGTTGAATTTTTAAAAGCACTTTTTTAACTCTTATTTTATGAAAACTGTCCAATATCATCTACCCATTGGGATAATTGACTTTGATTGGTCTGGATATGCTGCTCCAAATCCGAGGCGTTAACCCCGTTCTGGCTGTACTGATATACATCCTGCAAAATTGATTTTATATTGCCGTCTACGTTCGTGTTGACCATCAAAGACTTAATGAGGCGTTCCAATTGCTGATACTCCGCAACCGATCCGCAGCAGTCAGTCTGGTGGTTGCTTAATATATCCTTTAATAAATTTACCTGGTCATGGTGGCTTAAAGGCACACAGATCACCCTTTCGTTTTAAAAGGAATTCACCTTTAGAGTGTGGATTCCTTTTTGCGTTTATACATGAAGCAAGCCCTTTTCCTATGGAAAGGCCGTTTAATAAGTCGCAAAATGGAATTTACATCTTGAAAACATATGGGTTGCATGATATCGTTTGAAACGAATGAAAATAGTACAGAGGTGTAAGCATGAGATTAAGAAATAAGCCTTGGGCAAAAGATAAATTGCAGCAATACTCAAACTACGTTATCCAGGAACCAGAAAATTCCCGAGGAAACTGGGGCGAGGTATTTGAAAAACAACAGCCGCTCCACATTGAAATCGGAACCGGCAAGGGCCAGTTCATTACAGGGATGGCAAAAGCGAATCCTGACATTAACTATATCGGTATCGAATTGCAGGAGAGTGTCATCGTAAGTGCACTGGACCGTTTAATTGAAGCAGAGCTGCCTAACTGCAAGCTGATGAATGTGAATGGAGCGGAGCTTGATAAATACTTCAAAAGCGGAGATGTCAGCCGTGTTTACTTGAATTTCTCTGATCCATGGCCTAAAACGCGTCATGAAAAGAGAAGATTGACATTCAAATCCTTTTTGGAAGTATATGAAGCCATCCTTGTTAAAAATGGAGAAATTCATTTCAAAACGGATAACCAGGGTTTATTTGAATACTCACTTGTCAGCTTTTCACACTATGGCATGCTGCTGAAGTATGTAAGCCTTGACCTTCATAACAGCGACTACGAAGGAAACATCATGACTGAATATGAAGAGAAGTTCTCTTCTCGAGGAAGCAGGATTTACCGCTGCGAGGCACAGTTTATAGCTGAATAAAGAATGCGAAAAAACCGTTCGATATGTATCGATCGGTTTTTTTTTGATATCAGATTGTTGTCCATCAGCGGCAAAGAACAATTGCTGAGGGAGAATCTTTGATATGGAAAAAAAGCGCGGTAATTTCCAGTTCGCCAATAAAATTGTGAACATCGCAATAAAATTAAAATTTCGCCAATATACCAGTGAACATCGCCAATAAAATGATAACTGAAGCTTCTTTTAAACATGGTTAGACGAAAAAAACGTGAATTTGTATAAGAGTAGCCTGAAGTTATAGCAGGAAAGATTATAAGTAAGAGTATTTATTTAAAAATTTTGAATCTTGGTGTTACAATCAAGTAAAAAGGAGGATGCATATGGAAAAGCTTAAGCTTCGGAATGTTAAACTTCAGTGGCTGAACGGGGGAGTTACACATCTTGATGGAGGCGCAATGTTTGGCGTCGTGCCGAAACCGCTTTGGTCACGAAAGTACGAAGTCAATGAAAATAACCAAATTGAGCTCAGAACCGATCCGATTTTGATCCAGGCTGAGGGGAAGAACCTCCTCGTTGAAAGCGGGATTGGGAATGGGAAATTAAACGATAAGCAAAAACGTAATTTTGGTGTGCTTGAGGAATCAAATCTTGATTCAGAACTGAAAGAATTAGGATTAGCGTCCGAAGATATTGACTATATTTTAATGACACATATGCATTTTGATCATGCTTGCGGATTGACTAAGGAAATAAATGGGGAGCTTGTTTCTGTTTTCCCGAATGCTAAAATCATCACATCGAAGATTGAATGGGATGAGATGCGCAACCCGAATATCCGTTCAAAAAGTACATATTGGGAAGAAAATTGGCAGGGGATCGAACAGCAAGTAGAGACGTTTGAGAAAGAGTGGTCTTTTGGGCCAATCAAAATGATCCACACTGGCGGTCATAGTGATGGACATGCCATTTTAATCATTGAGGACGAGGATATGACTGTGGTTCATATGGCGGACATCATGCCGACACATGCTCACCAGAACCCACTTTGGGTAATGGCTTATGATGATTATCCGATGGATTCTATTTTTGCCAAACAAAAGTGGCTGGAATACGGCATTAGCAAGGATGCCTGGTTTACTTTTTACCATGATGCCGTTTACCGTGCGATTATATTTGATAATGAAGGCAAAATAACACAGACAATTGAACGAAAAAAATAGACCTGCATCTGCAGGTCTTAGCTTGTCGGTAAAGATACAGGTCACAGATAAGTTAATTAAACCCTGTTGATTGCAGTGGAAGGCGCGTAGACTCCTGCGGGCTTAGCTGGACAGGTGAGACCCCGCAGGAGCGAAGCGACGAGGAGGCTCAGCGCCAGCCCCGCGGAAAGCGAAGCGCCTGGAACGGAAATCAACAGACCAGTTTTACTTACCAACCAAGATAAAAAAAATGTAGACAAGCTTGCTTTTATCCAGTTTGTCTACAGCCTGAGACCTGCATCTGCAGGTCTTAATTTAAAGGATACGTATCGAGAATGGCTCCTGTAGCAGCGTCAGCGATAAATTCATACTGCTCTACCTGGCCATTCACATTCCGGGAGATTCCACCTTTATAAACCAGATATTCAATAGGCGGCTTTGAGTACGGTTCAGCGTTCATATTGATCCATGAGCCGCTGATTGACCCTGATTTCTTAAAAACTGCTTTTGCATGCTGCAGCACTTTGTCTGCTGAAACAGTTTCCTTCTGGGAAGCAAGTTCCTTTACAGCATAAGCACCTGCCAGACCAGCACCGACGCCAATGAAAAAGATTTTCCAGTTCATAGTCAAGTACCCCCAAGGTTATATATGGATTTCATGATACCTACATCATAACAAATCAGCATGATCGAGCAAAGAAATAATACACATGACTATTTAATGAGTGGTGTGATTTAAATTAAAAACCTGAATGACTTGATAAAGACTGGCAAGCATAAGCAATAATCTGTAAAATACATTGTATATATACATAATCTTTAGGTAATCTAAATTTTTGGTGAGAAGGAGCAATGAAATGAACGAGCAAACATTAAGCCTTTTTAAAACATTGACTGAATTGCCTGGTGCGCCGGGGAACGAGCATGCAGTGCGCAGCTTTATGCGTGAACAATTAGGACAGTACTCAGATGAATTGATACAGGATAAATTAGGCAGTGTATTCGGAGTTAAAAAAGGTGACCCGAACGGTCCGAAAATCATGGTAGCAGGTCATATGGATGAGGTTGGCTTCATGGTTACCTCTATTACGAAAAATGGGATGATCCGTTTTCAGACTCTTGGCGGATGGTGGAGTCAGGTTCTGCTAGCCCAGCGTGTCCAGATCATTACAAAAAATGGGCCGATTACTGGAGTGATTGGTTCTATCCCTCCTCACCTTTTGGATGAGTCCAAACGCAACAAGCCTATGGAAATCAAGAACATGCTGATTGATATCGGTGCAGATGACAAAGAGGATGCAATCAAGATCGGCATCAAGCCCGGTCAGCAAATTGTTCCTATTTGCCCATTCACTCCGATGGCAAATGAGAAAAAGATTTTAGCTAAAGCCTGGGATAACCGTTATGGGTGCGGACTGGCAATCGAATTGTTAAAAGAAACAAAGGATATCCAGCTCCCTAATATGCTATACTCTGGTGCGACAGTGCAGGAGGAAGTTGGCCTTAGAGGAGCACAGACTGCAGCCAATATGATTGATCCTGACCTATTCTTTGCGCTTGATGCGAGTCCGGCAAATGATATGTCAGGTGATAAAAATGAATTTGGACAGCTTGGAAAAGGAACTTTGTTAAGAATTCTCGACCGCTCTATGGTCACGCACCGCGGCATGAGAGAATTTATCCTTGATATGGCTGAAACTCACAATATTCCATACCAGTACTTTGTTTCACAGGGTGGCACAGATGCAGGAAG
>NZ_JBAVFI010000307.1:0-4319 GCF_049588175.1 Mesobacillus sp. | reverse complement strand
GAATAGTAATGTGATAAAGTCATTAAAAAAGCAAAGGAAAACAAGGGACATGGATATTAGGGAAAAATGGGACAATAAGTATGAAACAAAATTAGCCAATATGAATACGCCTGTACCAAATGAGAGGCTTTTGTATATTGCTCCATGTCTTCGAGGAGGAGCAGCTCTCGATATTGCCTGCGGACTAGGTGGAAATAGTTTTTTTCTTGCGGAAAATGGATTCAATGTGACGGCAGTGGATATTTCAGAGGTTGCTATTAACTATGTTAAAGAGAAAGCAGTCAGTAACGGATTACAGATAAAGTCCCTGGCTGCTGACTTGTCAAATCCCGTCAGTACTCTTTTTCGAAAATCGTATGATCTGGTTTTAATCACATACTTTTTAGACAGAGCACTTTTTCCGAAAGTTAAGGGTATGGTGAAAGATAAAGGCTTCTTTTTCATGGAGACCTTCTACAGAACTATGGAAGGCGGGAATCAAGCAATCTCAGAGAAGTACAAACTAGAATCCAATGAATTACTTAAAGAATTCAAGGATTGGAAGATTCTTTACTTTGAAGAAAATGAGCAGGAAGGCAGGCAGACGATCTTTTGCCAAAAATATAAACAGGCATAGGCCTGTTTTTTTATTTGGCAAATTTCCTTTATTGAACTTAAAAGTGAGCTAGAGTGAAAAAAGCATTAACACTGGAATTTAAAACATATAATTAAATTGCGGCATTAAAGGAGGGGAAGCTATGTATAATATTCTGTTGTTTACGGATTCAGGTGTAGATGATTCGTTGGCACTAATGTATGCCCTTTTGCACCCTGAACTAAATGTAGTTGGGGTGGTAACCGGATATGGGAACATAACCAAGAAACAGGCGATTAATAATACTGCATATTTACTTAAGCTTGCTGGCAGAGAAGACATTCCGATTATTGCTGGATCAACAGGTCCACTGTCTGGAGAACTTGCTACATTTTATCCTGAAATTCACGGCCCAGAAGGACTTGGTCCAATCCGGCCACCTGAAGATTTAGGGGAAGTAAAGGTATTTGATATTAACAAAATTCTTGAGCTTGTTAACCAATACGCCAATAATCTGGTTATCGTTGGATTAGGGAGGCAGACAGATCTTGCAATCCCGTTCATTCTCTACGGTCGGGAAGCTTTTGAAAGTGTCAATGCTATTTACATTATGGGTGGAGCATTTCTTGTGCCAGGAAACGTCACTGCTGAAGCCGAGGCAAACTTTTACGCTGATCCTATTGCAGCGAATCAAGTGCTTGAAAAAGCGAGGAATGTGTTTTTGCATCCATTGAATATCACCAATAAAGCCATTATCCCTCCAGAAGTAATCGATTATCTAGCCGAGAACAGCCGTTCACCATTTAAGGACCTGATCAAACCAGTGTATGACTATTATTTTGAAGCATACAAAAAGAATGTCCCAGGCATTCCGGGAGCACCTCTCCATGATGTAATAACATTAAGTGCACTTGTAAATCCGAATCTAGTAAAATATTTGCCGAGAAGAGTAAGTATTGAGCTTTTCGGAGGAGCAAGAGGCAAAAGCATTGCCGATTTCAGGCCAAAACCTGAGCCTGAACCGGAAGCAACACTCGACTGGATCGGTATGGAAGCGGATATTCCAGCATTCATAGAGGATTTCACTCGTGTTTTTATGGAAAGCTCTAAAGCAAAATAAATAAACGCAGCCTGCGATATAAAGTATAAATGATGAAAGCCCAGCATGTCTGGGCTAATTTTATTTAAGAGATATGAAAGCATAAAATGCACTTCGAGAAATGTCCAGCTCCAGCATCTAGCCCCTCGAGTCGCTTGTCTGGCTGCGGCTCCTAACTCCTCGAGACGCTTCGGTCCTGCCACTGAAGTCAAAGAACGACTTCACCGGTCGGCCTTTCGACGGACAGGACGTCCTAGTGCCGACGTTGCATCAGGACGCGGCGTAGTTAGTCGCCGTTCCTTTTGCGCTTTTCTTATATTATATATCCTGGTTTATTTGAGCTGTTTTTTTCCGGCTGCCAACGGAATAGATCATAATGATTATACTTGTAGTAATTAATGTTCCGTGGAAGAACCACACCATTTTAGGCAGTGATAAAGCTTTCAGTAAAATAGGGGCAACCACAAATCCGAGAGCAAATCCCAATGATTTTAACAACATTCCAACTCCAAAGATTCTTCCCCTGATATAATTATCCGTTTTTTGTAAAATGGTAGCATGCAATGTGGTAAAGCATGCATCAAAAATACCAGTAAAGAAGGCGAAGGATAAAACAATCCAAAGGTTTATATTAGACAGGAAAGTGATAAAGCCTGCTGACATAAGCATCGCAGAGATAAAGAATGTAAAATAAAGACGCTCTCCTTGCATTACCCTTAACTTTGGCAAAAGGATCGTTGCCAGCACTGAACCGATACCCCATACACCCCATATTAAGCCATAATACAAGCTTTGATTATCTGTATTGATATTTTCTGCCAATAGCGGTATCCCTAAATTATGTGAAGCACCAGCGAACGCACCGACAAGGAAAACTATATTAACCATAAGAAGCATTGGTGCAAGCATGATAAATGAATGAACTTCTTTTAAATCCCTGATAATGGTATGTAATTTCTCTTTAAATCCATTGGCTATGGCCATTTTCTCTCCAAGGACTGTCGTTTCCCAGTTCATTTTTAATAAAACAACAGCGGATATTATGTATGTAGCAGCGTCAATCAGTAAGGTAACCTGATATCCGAGGAAATCAGTTATTACCCCTGCACCTATAAAACCAAAAACTAAACTGATCGAGGTTAACCGCGAGATTAAGGCGTTCGTTTCAAGTACTTTTTCCTGACCGAAGATTTGGGGGATTTCTGCACTATAGCTGACTGCAAAAAAGCTGCTGGTCAATCCGATTAAAAAACAGACAATCAAAATCATAACTGGATTTGGAAAAGGAATTAAACACAGGATAATTACTGCACGGAATACGTCGGTCCAAATCATTATTTTCCTGCGGTCAAAGCGGTCAGCAAGTACCCCGGAAAATAAACTAGATATAACTCCGCCTAATGTACGAACCGCCATAGTGGCCGCCAGCCAGGTTGCGCTTCCGGTAGCTACATACATTAAAACATTGATTGCAATCAAATCCATAAATGTTCCTAAATCGGAAAAAGCTTTTACATAAAGAAAAATTTTGCGATTCATAATGTCTCCCCTAAGCTTGAAGTAAAAAAATGCAGTCTGTTTTATTTTAAAGATTTTGAATATATTTCGCAATGCGAAATTTTCAAAAATAAAATTTTTCATGTTGGGAGCACTAAGCTACTTCTTAGTCGGTATATTTATATGATTTTGTTAATAAGAATTGAGCGAATGAATTTCTTTATAGGGGGACTTGGGGATGAATGGAGATGAAACCTTATTACATCCGGATACGGGTGTTACTTCAGTGTTGTTTGTTGAGCGATCGTTAAACGAAATACGTTTTTGGTCGAGGATCATGAAGGAACATTCTTTATTTCTTAGGTTGGGATTTAGAGCGGAGGATACTCAACTTATCCAAGAAGCTAATCAATTTTACCGTTTGTTTGAAAAAATTGAACAGACAGCTCTTTCATTTACCAATCAAACAGATCCTGAACAAATAAGAAGATTTAATTCAGAAGTGCAGCAGGCGGCATCAAGTATTTTTGCTTTTAAACGAAAAGTGCTAGGTCTAATTCTAACCTGTAAATTGCCAGGGGCAAATAATTTTCCACTCTTGGTTGATCACACAAGCAGGGAAGCTAATTATTTTAGAAAACGGTTAATTGAATTAAACGAAGGCAAACTGAAACCTCTTCCTGATGCGATTATTAAAGAAAATGTCTTCTTCTTAAGGATTATGGCAGACCATGCAAAATTTATTGGTCATCTGTTGGATCCGTCTGAAAGAAAACTAATTGATATAGCCCGGGATTTCAGCAATGATTTTGATCAGTTGATGTATCAAGCAAGAGACTTAGAATCAATGAGGCCACAATCTCAAACAGTTCCTTTATTAGATCAGTTTCTGGACCAAAATCGTGTGTCAGTTTCCTCACTGCGGGACTTCAAGAAAACGGCACGTGATTTAATTGAGCAGTGCAAAATAAAGAGTATCATTCATCCATTATTGGCTGACCATGTGTACCGTGAGGCTGATAGGTTCCTAGAAATAATTGATATGTTTGATGCGCACCTTACAGGCGGGAACCCACAAACACATTAGAAGAAGATAGATTTAATTGGGCTTTTTAAATAATTCCTAAAAGTATCACCGATTTAAAACGG
>NZ_JBAVFI010000306.1:0-1713 GCF_049588175.1 Mesobacillus sp. | reverse complement strand
CTCCTATTCCACGCTAATATCGTTGAGGTCTTTTATATAAAGCACATATACACCCCGATCCTCATCGATTTCGGTAGATGTAACCGCCATTTGTCCATAACCAGGAACATCTGTAACATCTTTGAGGAGATATCTGATTACATCGAGATGTGTTTTGCATGGTACGGCGGTTAGCAGCCGATAATTTTCACTTTCCTTGTACAACCTGAACTCCACATGAATCCCATGCCCGCGGTACGCTTTTTCATCTACGACAGGATTATTCCTTCCTCTTTCCTCCAGGACAAGTATGTCCTCATCTCCATCCATTTCATTGGAAATGAGCTCATACTGACTGCCTTTTATAATTAAATAAGTGCAAAGCTGTCGGGCATATAGTTCATCAATCCCGACATTCGATATGGAATATTCGTAAAATGGGTCATAGTGGCCATTTCCATCATGGATAAAATAAGTCAGTTTTTTCATGGTTTTTCATCCTACTTTCTAGTAAGAGAGGCTTTTTGCTACAATCCAGCCTACCGCAAGAGATAAAGAGAACAGGATGACACCTACAGAACGGTTATCTTCCTCAATCGCTTTTTGAAGACTGTACCGGACGGTCACTAATTCAGCAACGAAAAAGACAATGATTTGAGTGAAAATCCCAATGGAGCCCCAGATTGCCATATCCATCAGGGAAATAGAATACTCCGCTGCTGCACCTAATACTATTGCAAGTCCTAGCATTTTCCCGCCGAGTTATAACGCTGCAGTAACATTTCTCTGGCCGATTAACGCAAATTCCTTGATTTTTGGAGTGGCAAGCACGAACAAGCCTACCCCGGCTGATAATAAAAGCAATCCTAAGCCTAAATATGCTGCAAAATTTAAATAAAGATTCATGTTAAGCCTCTCCTTTTAACCGCCAGTCGTACTTCGTGATCCGCTTCCGAATCCAGAGCTTCCACTTGGCGAAGTATTTTTATATTTGCTGTCAAGTCTTGCACCCTTGAAGGTTGAACTATTTTTATAATTCTTGTAGTCATTGCTTTTATATAGCAAGGAACGGTTAGCAAAGAACATTCCGCCAAAAAAGTAATGTCCAAAATACGGTGATCTTGAATCATCGCATTCCCATACACCATCCCCTTCGTCCCACTCCCAGTCAGAACAGTTAGTTCCCTCTGGTACAGGCGGTATATCCTGGCTGTCATCCGTGCTCCAGTCTTGATCATCAGATGCTGAATCATCAGGCTCCCATTCCCGGTCTGGGGCGACTTGCTGATTGTTGTTGCATCCTACAAGTCCCATCATTAGTGCGGTTGCTGATATCCCAACCATAACCTTCTTCGTTTTGCTCATTTATTTCACCTCTTTCAATTTTGATTTGACTTTAGTATTTACGGAAACAGCAGGAAAAAGTTTCAAATATAATGAGTTACATAACCTGCCCACCTTCAATAATATTCTGCTCTCTTTTAACTTTTCCTCTTCTTGATTTTATTTTGATGAAAAAAATGCCTCCGTGATAACTCCCTATGATATTTCGGGTTAGACTATATGGAGAATTTTTTTTTCACGATGGTTGCGATTGAAAAAACGCTGCCTGAAATATAGCAGCGTTCTTCCACCTGTTCCTTATCTTTTTCCAGCTCGATGAAAATCATAAAATTCATAGAAATTAAATTTTTCGATTTTGCTATTTCCTAAGGCAATCTTTGCTAAAATTAT
>NZ_JBAVFI010000305.1:0-2590 GCF_049588175.1 Mesobacillus sp. | reverse complement strand
GACCAGGAGTGTTTGTTTGTGATTGTTTCTATTTTCAGTTTCTTATTTAAATGGAAATAACTCACCTGGATTTTAGGAGAATCTGACTCCGATTTCAGGCTAAAATGAACTTTTTCACCAGGATTGTATCGGGCTTTGTCCGTTTGTAGATCGGAAAACAGGCTGGAAACTTCCGTGACTTTCTTAGTTGGATGGTGTTTTTTCGGAGTTGGCAGATCTATGTTAAGGAGCAATACCCCAATAAAAAGGAGTATAAGAAGGCCCCATATACTCTTTAGCTTCATGTGGTTCACCAGCCTAATAAAATGTTGCTTTAAAAGCAATAGAAGGGACTAATCAAACATTTGATTAGTCCCTTAGTCATATCTATTAAAACTTAATTTGCACGTTTTTGCTTTCTTCAACTGGAATGTTCACATAAAGTGTTTTCGTGCCAGCATCGTAGAAGTATGAACGTTTAGTGTTCGTCATTTCATTCATTGATTTTGCTGCCTTATACTTAGCGCTAGCAGCCTGAACCTTCTTCGGTGCTTTTTCATTTTTCAGCTTAAGTGTGTATTGATTAATTGCTGAATCGAAGTTGTCCGCTGACATCTTTTTAGAGAATTCGATTTTGTTATGCTTTTTCGTGATGTGGAAGTCCGTCACGTCGAATTCGCCTTTTTGATGGTCAAGGGATTCACCATCATCCTCATAGAAGCTGTATGTTGCTTCATTTTTAAGGTAAGTGTCTAAAACAAGATTTGTAAGATCCTTTTCACCAGTATACTGCTGGACTTCACGAGTTGGGATCATAGAATCCTTCTTCACAAAGATTGGCAGATGGGCAAGTGGAGCGTCCACCTTGATTGTCTGTCCGCCGTTATATTCTTTGCTTGTCCAGAAATCTACCCATGTTTCACCCTTCGGAAGGTAAACATTACGGCTTGTCTGTCCTTGTGTCACAACAGGTGCAAGCATCATTGAATCGCCAAACATGAACTGGTCGTTGATATTGTATGTGTTCTCATCTTCCTGGTAATGGTAGACAAGCGGCTGCTGAACCGGCTTACCTGTTTCAGCAGAATCCTGGAACGCATTGTATAGGTAAGGCAATAATTGATAACGCATTTCGATATATTTCTTAGAGATTTTTTCAACTTCTGGACCAAATGCCCAAGGCTCTTGACCTTGTTTGATCTCAGATTTTGCATCACTATCATAGTGGATACGAGAGAATGGCAGGAATGCGCCGACTTCCATCCAGCGAGCAAATAATTCAGCGTCTGGACGCTTAGCGAAACCGCCGATATCGTTACCTACGAATGAAACCCCAGATAGACCGATATTCGTGTTCATAGGAATCGACATTTGCAGGTGTTCCCAGTTACTTACGCTATCGCCAGTCCAAAGCGCAGCATAGCGCTGAGTTCCAGCGAACATGTCACGAGTCAAAACAAATGGACGATCTGCTGGCTTGTTCATAGCCCAAGCATTATAAGTAGCTTCAGCTTCATCATGTCCATATAGGTTGTGGTACTCAGTTTGCAATTTCTTATCATTTTCATAACCGAAATAAGAATTCAATGGCATTGTGTGATTGAATTCAGGACCATCAAGGAATACAGCTGGTTCATTCATGTCGTTCCAGATGCCGTCAATGCCAGCATCGAAAAGTACGCTATGGTTCTTTGCCCACCAGTCGCGGACTTCTTTTTTAGAGAAATCTGGGAAAGCGGAATCGCCAGGCCATACTGGACCGATGAAAGGAGTGCCATCCGCGTTTTTCGCCCAATAATCATTTTTTGTGCCTTCCTGATAAAGGCGGTAGTTTTCATCTTTTTTAACAGCTGGATCGTTAATCGCGATTGCGTGGAATCCAGGCATTGATTTCAGTTGTTTTAAAGCTTGCTTGTACTTTTCGCTCCATGTAAATACACGGTAGCCGTCCATGTAATCAATATCAAAGTGCATAGTGTCTAAAGGAATTTTCTTTTCACGGTATGTTTTCGCAACTTTCACGATTTCGTCCGCTTGGTATTCCCATTTACTTTGGTGAAGACCTAATGTCCATTCTGCGGGAAGGTCCATTTTACCTGTTAACTCTGTATAAATATCTAATACATCAGAAATCTCAGGTCCGTTCATGAAGTAGTATGTCAGCGGACCGCCATTTGCATAGAAGTAATAGTAATCATCCGACTCGCTCGCCATTTCATAGTATGAGCGGTATGAGTTATCAAAAAGAATTCCGTAAGCCTTTTTATCCTTCAGTCCCATGAAGAAAGGAATAGAAGTGTAAACATATTTTGTATCTTTATTATATGAATAAGCATCCGTGTTCCACATTCCGATACTCTCACCGCGCTGGTTAAAATTCAAGCCAGCCTGTTCACCGAAACCATAGAAGTTTTCGCCTTTTTCCGTTTTCTTGAAAACATAAGGCTTGCCGTTTTCATAGCCGGAAGCTGCTCCGTTTTGCAAGTAATCTTCGTTGATCACATTGCCTTGCTTGTCTAAAAACTTAACACCAAATGGTGCTTTGCTGATTTTGATTGTTAATTCTTCTGTTGAAATTGTGTACTCTTTTTTACCATCCTGTGTACTAAAT
>NZ_JBAVFI010000304.1:0-2225 GCF_049588175.1 Mesobacillus sp. | reverse complement strand
GCTAATCGGATCAGCATTTTTATTTTACCTCGGGGTAAAAACCTTTCTGAAAAAGCCAGCCAATACAGCTGAGAATCTACAGGGGGAAAGCCATCTGGGCATGTACCTGTCAACTTTCTTATTGATGATTACAAATCCAGTCACTATTCTTAATTTTACTGCGATGTTTGCGGGCCTGGGATTTGATCAGGGTACAGATACAGGTGTGACAGCTGTAACGCTGATTGGCGGCGTATTTTTTGGTGCGGCCTTATGGTGGGTAATGCTAAGTTTCATTGTCAGCTTTTTTAAAAATAAGATCACTCCGCATTTAGGTCTGGTCAATAAGATTGCTGGATTGCTGATCATTGCACTGGGAATTTTAGCGTTTGTAAAATAAGGTCTTTATTGAGAGAGCCAAAAAAATACTCACAATATAGGGGGAACAGGTGTGGATCTTTGGGTAGGTTCTGCTGGAGTCTGTATCAATCATCATGGGGAAGTGCTGATGGTACGGCAAGGTAAAGAAGAGGAAGAAAAGCTTTGGGCTATTCCGGCAGGAGGGGTAGAGCTGAATGAAACTTCTGAAGAATGCTGCATCAGGGAAGTGTTTGAGGAAACGGGATATGAAGTTAAGATCGTCAGGCCTTTATACATAAAAACAGGTAAGTCTTTTGGGGTTGAAATTAAGGTTCAATATTTTGAAGTGATGATAACAGGTGGAGAACCGCGGATTCAGGATCCAGACGGATTGATTCATGAAATAGCGTGGAAAAAAGTAAGTGATATGAATGAAATGGACTTCGGTTTTCCAGAAGATCTTGGATTCCTCCTAAATTTTATCAGGGAAAAAAGCCTTCAGGAGATAGAGGGATGAAGTGATTAAAACATATACCTCATAGATCCTAAAAAAGCTGCCAAGCTGGCAGCTTTTTTAATACCTCTTTTAATCAAATGGGGTAGTTATTTACTATCACTTTCCTCCATATGATTATCTTCTTCAAAGTCAGGACCGCCATATAGCTGGTTAATTTCATCGGTAAGCTTATCTAAAAAATCATCAGATAGTAAGGGTTCATTTTCTTTATACATGTTCATCCTCCTATTTATCTGGATTACTACTAGAATACACACATGGCACGATCATATTCATTTTTACTAAGCCATAATAAATATATTTACTTTTTTAAAACACGGGAGTATGATAATCAACGGTTTCAATTTTCTAAATCGCCGAAACCATAAGGTGCGGGGGAACCAATATTGGATAGGTACATGATCCAGGGGTGAATCCTCAAGTAGGTAGGGCTACTTAATGGCCCGAATCCGTCAGCTAACCTCGCAGGCGTTATATGAGAAGGAAGGTGGAGCTTGTAAGGCACAGGAATGATTATGCCTACAGGTCTATTAATAATGGCTTGTGGCATTTTTTTTGTCTTTTTAAACGGATACATGAAGTTTATTTATGAAAGCAACTGGGAAACATACCTTCATTAATACTAGGCGGTGACGATCGATGATTTCATCCATAAAAAGGTTCTTAATTGGCCGGCCCTTGAAATCAACTGAATTAGGGGAACAGAAACTTAATAAAACAAAAGCATTGGCGATTCTTTCCTCTGACGCCTTATCCTCAGTGGCATACGGACCTGAACAGATTTTAATTGTGCTGTTTACAATCAGTGCGGCCGCATTTTGGTATTCGGTACCAATAGCAATCGGAGTTTTAATATTATTGACAGCACTTATTCTTTCATACCGGCAGATTATTTTTGCTTACCCACAAGGTGGAGGAGCATATGTGGTTTCCAAAGAAAACCTTGGTGTCAATCCAGGGCTGATTGCAGGCGGTTCACTATTAGTCGATTACATATTGACAGTGGCTGTAAGTGTCTCTGCAGGTACTGATGCTTTAACATCTGCTTTTCCTGAATTGCATGATTACAATGTTCTTACTGCTATTATATTTGTTCTGTTTATTACTACTCTTAATCTTAGAGGTGTTACAGAATCAGCTAGCATTTTGGCTTATCCGGTTTATTTATTTGTCTTAGCATTATTCATTTTAATAGGTGCCGGCATATACAAAATCGTTACTGGAGATATTTCGGGAAATCTCCATGAACCTATTGGGACTCCAGTCGCCGGATTATCATTATTCTTGTTGTTAAAAGCATTTGCTTCTGGCAGTTCGGCATTAACAGGGGTAGAAGCCATTTCAAATGCGATCCCTAATTTCAAAGATC
>NZ_JBAVFI010000303.1:0-8358 GCF_049588175.1 Mesobacillus sp. | reverse complement strand
CATCGTCCGGGCCGGCTGATCGATATCATCGAACTGATGAGAAAATATCGACTGGAGCCTAAGCGGATTCAATTTGTCTATCCAAAGGCTGGTAAAGAAGCCAATACATTGCTGATCGAAGCAATTAAGGATGGCAGCCCTGATCTTAAAATACTTGAACCGCTGATTGTCTATGATGACAATAATGAATACACCCCAGTCGTGAAAGAAATTTTATATGGAAGCAAGTAGGCATTATTTCTATGTCCTGCTTTGCAGGGATGGCAGCCTCTATGCCGGATATACGAATAATCTTGAACGCCGGCTGAAAATGCATAACGAGGGGAAAGGTGCAAAATACACCAAGGGTCGGGGACCGGTAAGGCTTGTGTATTCGAAATCCTTTGATGAAAAAAGCGACGCGATGAAAGCGGAATATGAATTTAAGCAATGGACACGAAAAAAGAAGGATGACTTTCTTTTAAGAGAAATGGGTGGTTTATATGCATCAGCAGAAAAGCTTTGAGCGGGAGAATGAAAAAGGAATCTTGTATCTTGTGCCTACGCCGATTGGCAACCTCGAGGATATGACCTTCAGGGCAATCAAAATAATGAAGGAAGCCGATCTAATCGCCGCCGAAGATACGCGAAATACGAAGAAGCTTTGCAATTATTTTGAGATTGAGACGCCTGTTACGAGCTATCATGAACATAATAAGGAAAGCAGCGGCTATAAGTTACTTGAAAAAATAAGAGATGGGGCAAAAATTGCCTTGGTAAGCGATGCGGGGATGCCAACCATATCCGACCCCGGTACTGAGTTGGTTGCTGAGGCAATCTCAGAGGGACTGACGGTAGTTCCTCTTCCAGGTGCAAATGCGGCATTGACTGCGTTAATCGCTTCTGGGATCCAGCCACAGCCGTTTTATTATTATGGGTTTCTCCCGAGAGGCAAAAAGGAAAAGAAGAAAGAGCTTGAAATATTGTCAAAACAGACAGCAACCATCGTCCTTTATGAATCTCCCCACCGGTTAAAAGAAACGCTGTCTTTAATGCTGGAAGGGCTAGGCGACAGGAAAATTGTCCTTTGCCGTGAACTGACGAAGAAATATGAAGAATTTATCAGAGGAACGATTTCGGAGACATTGGAATGGGCGCAGACTGAAGAAATACGTGGTGAGTTTGTTTTAATCATTGAAGGAGCTTCCTTAAGTTCTATTGAAGAAGGAGAAACTCACTGGTGGGAAAAATTAAGCTTGAATGAGCATGTAGAGCACTATATCTCGGAAGAAAAGATGAATTCGAAAGAAGCCATCAAACAAACGGCCAAAGATAGAGGCATGCAAAAACGAGATGTTTACCAGGCCTACCATGTAGATGAGTAAATAGCAGAAGAGTTATCATGTGAAAATAACGATAAAAAAGGCCGTGGGAGAATCCACGGCCTTGCTTGTATTATTAAGCTTTTACAGGTTCAAAGTTTCCCTGGATTTCTTGTAGAAGCTGCTCTGCGCCTTCGCGGCTAAGGATTAGCTTTCCGCCTGCCAATGTGATGTTGTTATCAGATACTTCACCAGTGATATGGCAAGTCATGTTAGGCTTATATTTTTTAAGGATGATGCGGTCATCGTCGACATAGATTTCTAGAGCATCCTTTTCTGCGATGCCAAGTGTTCTTCTTAGTTCGATCGGAATAACCACGCGTCCAAGTTCATCAACTTTACGTACAATACCAGTAGATTTCATAGTAAAATAGTCTCCTCTCATTTCCCCATATATTATTTCGTCATAATTCGACATATTTTTTTCTATTGGTTTTATAATACCAGCGATTCCAATAACCGTCAATTAATTTATTTTTCTTCCATTAACAATTTTTAACACTTTATAAAAACCTTTTTATATCAACGTTTTTGAATGGTAAGTCCAATAGGCGCAAGGAATAGCGCGGAATTATTACCAGAAGAAACAGACAAAAATGGTATTGTGAATATAATATTAGGCGCGCGATTCGACAAATTTCTACATTAGTTTCGACAAAATGTCATAAGTTTGTCATATTCACGTCATATTGCACATTTTAAGTAAAATGGGTATATTTTGAGGATAGTTGAGCAATCATTCTATTAGGCTCATTTCCAGAACTTTGTATTATTTATAATAAGGAATAATCAGCTTAACAAAGCTAAATTCTTAGAATGGAACCTTCGAAAAGAACGTAATTTGAAACCTGACTTTCTATTATGTATATAAAGAGTGCTGAATAAGTTGAAAATGATAAGCTCTTGCCTAATAGGGCGGGGCTTTTTTAACACTACAGTAGGAAAGCCAAGGCATTAGCTGGTATAATAACTACTATTAGAATGAACTAGCAGTTTTAGTTAAGGAGGATCTTCATGGAAGAGAAACTGAAAACCTTTTATCTTACGACCCCTATTTATTACCCAAGCGGCAATCTGCATATTGGCCACGCTTATACGACTGTGGCCGGTGATGCAATGGCACGTTATAAAAGGCTCCGCGGCTTTGATGTCATGTATTTGACTGGCACGGATGAACACGGGCAAAAAATACAGCGAAATGCTGAAGCTAAAGGAATTACGCCACAGCAATATGTCGATGAAATTGTCGATGGCATCCAGGAGCTATGGGGGAAGCTGGATATATCGTACAACGATTTTATCCGTACTACTCAAGACCGCCACAAGCAGATTGTCGAGAAGATTTTCGCGCAGCTTTTGGAGCAGGGCGATATCTATCTTGATCAATATGAAGGCTGGTACTGTACTCCTTGTGAATCCTTTTACACAGACCGACAGTTAGAGGATGGAAATTGCCCAGACTGCGGCCGTCCTGTTGAAAAGGTAAAGGAAGAATCGTATTTCTTTAAAATGAGCAAATATGCCGACAGGCTGCTGAAGTACTATGAAGAAAATCCTGAGTTCATCCAGCCGGAGTCACGGAAGAATGAGATGATCAATAACTTCATCAAGCCTGGACTTGAGGATTTGGCTGTATCACGTACGACATTTGATTGGGGCGTAAAGGTTCCAGGAGATCCGAAGCATGTCATTTATGTATGGATTGACGCATTATCGAATTACATTACAGCACTTGGATATGGCACAGAGGATGATTCTAAGTATTTGAATTACTGGCCTGCAGACGTCCACCTTGTTGGAAAAGAAATCGTCCGCTTCCATACGATTTATTGGCCAATCATGCTGATGGCGCTTGATCTTCCACTTCCTAAAAAAGTTTTCGCCCATGGCTGGCTTTTGATGAAGGATGGAAAGATGTCAAAATCAAAGGGCAATGTAGTGGACCCTGTTACTTTGATTGACCGCTATGGCCTTGATGCACTACGCTACTACTTGTTGCGTGAGGTTCCATTTGGTTCTGATGGCGTGTTTACACCAGAAGGCTTTGTCGAACGCATTAACTTTGATCTTGCCAATGACCTTGGCAATCTGCTGAACAGGACAGTTGCGATGATCAATAAATACTTTGATGGTGAAATACCTGCTTATAACGATTCCGAAGGGGAGTTTGAGAAACAGCTTCTCGAAGTAAACAACGAAACGGTACAAAAGTTTGAAGAAGCTATGGAAAAAATGGAGTTTTCAGTGGCGCTTACTTCTGTGTGGCAGCTGGTAAGCCGCTGCAATAAATTCATTGATGAAACCCAGCCTTGGGTACTGGCAAAGGATGAAGCTCAAAAGGATGCTTTAGCTAGTGTAATGGTTCATCTTGCCGAGTCATTAAGAAGAGTTGCTGTCCTCTTGAAGCCATTCTTGACAAGGACTCCTGATAAAATCTTTGCCCAGCTGAATGTCGCTTCTGAATCGCTTCAAACATGGGATAGCCTTGAATCATTCGGACAAATTCCTGCAGGTACAAAGGTTGTACAGGGAGAGCCGATTTTCCCACGTCTTGACTTGAAGGAAGAGGTTGATTTTATCAAAGAAAAAATGCAGGGTTCAGCTCCTGCAAATGCACCTGTTGAAGAAGAAAAGCCGGAGCCGCAGGAAGAAATCACGATTGATGATTTCATGAAGGTCGAGCTTAGGGTTGCAGAAGTCATTCATGCAGAACCAGTGAAAAAAGCTGATAAGCTGTTAAAGCTTCAATTAAACCTTGGCTATGAGAAACGCCAGGTAGTGTCAGGAATTGCGAAATACTATAAACCAGAAGACCTTGTTGGCAAAAAAGTCATTTGCGTCACAAACCTTAAGCCTGTAAAACTTCGAGGAGAACTTTCCGAGGGAATGATTCTTGCGGGCGAAAAAGACGGCGTTATGTCACTGGCTACAGTAGATGACTCACTGTCCATTGGGGCAAAAGTGAAATAGTCGACAAGAAAACAAGAAAAACCTGGAAATGTTCCATGTGTAACATTTCCAGGTTTTTTCATGCTCAAAAAGAGCAAACTGTTTGTGAGATTTGTCTATTGGAATTGTCATAAAGGATATTCCCGTAGTTACTTTTAAGGAATCTCTTCAATAGAGCCTTCATAAAGGACAAAACTACCATAATTTAAAAATATATATTCAATAGCGCCTTCGTAAAGGACAAAAAAGTCATGATATTAATGAAATATGTCCTATGGAGGTATCGGAATGCAAAATGAATTAATTCTACAAGATATTTATATAAATAGAAGAAATATGCACGTTTGCCATTCCCGTCAATTGTCGGGTTTTTAAATATTCAGAACCAAAAATTTGACCTTAACCGCTGAAAAAAGTTATGATATCGACAAAACTTTATCACGATTTTAAGAACTTAGTCGCCTGTCTATTCTACTTACAATCAGTGATTGTTAGAATGAAGCTGTAAGCGGTGCCAGTAAAGGAGTTTGAAGATGCTTTTTGACACACATGTACACTTAAATGCAGAACAATTTAACGACGATCTCCAGGAGGTCATTGACCGAGCAGTTGCTGAAGGTGTAACCAATATGGTTGTAGTCGGGTTTGACGAGCTGACCATCAAAAAAGCAATCGAGCTGGCTGAGGAGTACGATTTTATCCATGCAAGCGTTGGCTGGCATCCAGTTGATGCAATTGATATGACACCCGAACACCTTGATTGGCTGAAGGAGCTGGCAAACCATCCGAAGGTGGTCGCACTTGGGGAAATGGGGCTTGATTATTATTGGGACAAATCCCCCAAGGAAATCCAGAAAGAGGTTTTCCGTAAGCAAATCAGGCTGGCAAGAGAAGTGAAACTTCCTATCATCATACATAATCGTGACGCAACAGCTGACATAGTAGAGATTTTAAAGGAAGAGAATGCAGGGGAAGTTGGCGGGATTATGCATTGCTACAGCGGCAGCGTGGAAACAGCGCTGGAATGCATTGATATGAACTTCTATATTTCGCTTGGCGGGCCAGTTACATTTAAGAATGCCAAGAAACCGAAGGAAGTCGCAGAATCAATTCCGCTGGACCGTCTGTTAGTAGAAACAGATTGCCCATATTTGACTCCGCATCCATATCGCGGGAAAAGGAACGAGCCTGCCTATGTAAAACTGGTCGCCGAAGAAATTGCAGGATTAAAAGGGTTATCTTTTGAGGAGATTGCTGAAGCAACAACCCAAAATGCAAAAAAATTATTCGGCATAAAGTGATAAAGAATGTTGTCGATTTATCAGCAAGGTTGTCCAAAAAAATTGTGATTCTAAAAAGTTCTACAAGTCTCACTTTCAACATAGGATAACCGTGTCGATAACTCTTGCTTTCCTTTTTATGGAGCTTCTTGCATAATAGGGTTTACCTTTGGCAGGGGTGTCTGGGTTGACAAGTCGGCAACAATATCTTTATAATCACTCCGAGAAGAGGAGGCGTTTTTCATCGTGATTAATAGTATGAAAAACCTGTTTTACAAGACTTTGAGTAAGAATAAGCTGGTGATTTTTTCTGCTAGTTTCCTAGTTTTTGCGGCTGCTTTGGGGATCTTCATGTATGAAGGAACCAAGAAGACAGTGGCATTGACGCTGGACGGACAGGAAAGAGTCATTAAAACACACGCGAATACCATCCAGGAATTATTTAATGATCTCGATATTTCATTGCGCTCAGAGGACTATTTATCGCTGGCGGCAAACACGGAAGTCAAGAATGATTTAGCCATCGTGTGGAAACCGGCAAAACAGGTAGAGGTAATACAGAATCAGGAAAAGAAAACGTATTGGACAGCAGCCGATACTGTGAAGGACTTCCTGAAGGAACAAAATATTGTTTTGAATGAACACGACCAGTTAAACCTAAACCCAGACGCTAAACTGAAAAAGGATATGAAGATTGCCATTCAAAGAGCTTTCCCGCTTAAACTTGTAGTAGGCGGCAAGAAGCAAGATGTGTGGTCGACTTCGACTACGGTCGCTGACTTTTTATCACAGCAAGGGATTACACTCAACAAATTAGACCGTGTTGAACCTGAACTTAAGCAGACAGTCACAAAAAATGCCGTGATTAATGTCATTCGAGTTGAAAAAGTCACCGATGTAGTGGAAGAACCAATTAATTATGCAGTCATCACCAAAAACGACAGCAATCTGGAAAAGGGTAAACAGAAAGTCGTAAACGAAGGCCAGGAAGGCTTACTATCCAAGCGTTATGAAGTAGTCTTGGAAAATGGCAAGGAAGTTTCAAGAAAACTGGTCAGCGAGAAGAAAATGAAGGAAAAACAGGATAAAGTCGTGGCGATGGGAACTAAAGTGTTAGTTGCTCAAGTTTCACGTGGGTCAAGCGAGCCTGCAGGCAAGGAGATTTATGTGTCTTCCACTGCGTATACGGCTAATTGCAATGGCTGTTCTGGTTACACAGCGACGGGAATGAACTTAAGGGCGAATCCAAATGCAAAAGTAATTGCGGTGGATCCCAGGGTTATTCCATTAGGGACTAAAGTATATGTTGAGGGCTATGGTTATGCAATAGCAGCGGATACAGGTTCTGCAATAAAAGGCTTTAAGATTGATGTCTTTTTCCCATCTAAATCAGATGCATTCCGTTGGGGAAGTAAGCGCGTCAAAATCAAAATTCTAAATTAATTCATGGATGCAGGGGAACCTTCCTCTGCATTTTTTGTTTTTTAGCTTATATAAGTTTAAGGTATAATAAGAAAAGTGTTACTTATTTATTACCCGGTAGAGTTATAAATTAATCTAAAATGTTTTCACTTATATAGACGATTATATTGCAGAAATGTTTCAAGTATTTCAGAGAAATATTAATTTTTTTTATTAATTTTTTTAAAGTTTTATTAAGGTGCTCGTATTGGAGGAAACATGAAAATAAAAGAAATAATCGTAGTCGAGGGCAAGGACGATACAACCGCAATCCGCCGTGCAGTGGATGCTGACACATTAGAAACAAATGGTTCAGCCATCAATGCGGAAACAATTGAACGGATTCGCAATGCACATGAAATACGAGGAGTCATTGTTTTTACGGATCCGGATTATCCTGGTGAAAAAATCCGTAAAACGATTTCGGAACAAATAGCCGGCTGCAAGCATGCTTTTATTCCGAAAGAATTAGCCAAGCCAAAGTCTGGGCGCGGAATAGGTGTTGAACATGCTTCACCCGAAGTAATCAGGGAAGCTCTTAAGGGTGCGCAGGTAATGGACACGGAAGCGGTCGAAGAAATCAGCCAAGAGGATTTGATCGTTGCTGGGCTGATTGGCGGATCAGGCGCTAAGGAAAGACGTGAAAAGCTAGGCAGGCTGCTTAGAATTGGGTACACAAACGGAAAGCAGCTTCACAAGCGTTTAATGATGTTTCAGGTGAAAAGACAGGATTTCGCAGATGCGTTAGCTGAAATCCTTAAGGAGGAGCAAGATGCATAAGGATATAGCGACACCTGTAAGAACAAAGGAAATACTTGATAAATACGGATTCTCTTTTAAAAAGAGCTTAGGGCAGAATTTTTTGATTGATACTAATATATTAAACAGAATCGTTGACCATGCAGAACTAACGGAAAAAAGCGGAGCAATTGAAATTGGACCTGGAATCGGAGCTCTTACGGAACAATTGGCAAGAAGAGCAGAAAAGGTCGTTGCTTTTGAAATTGACCAGCGTCTTCTCCCAATATTGGAGGATACACTATCGCCGTACCCTAACGTTAAAATCATCCATAGCGATGTTCTGAAAGCAGATGTACAGGCAGTGATTGAAACTGAATTCGCAGGACAGGAGGAAGTAATGGTCGTTGCCAACCTTCCTTATTATGTGACGACACCCATCTTGATGAAGCTGCTTGAGGAAAGGCTGCCAATCAGGGGAATTGTCTGCATGCTACAGAAGGAGGTTGCGGATCGGATTTCGGCAAAGCCTGGGACGAAGGAGTATGGCTCATTGTCCATTGCTGTCC
>NZ_JBAVFI010000302.1:0-3529 GCF_049588175.1 Mesobacillus sp. | reverse complement strand
GATATGAGGCAATGGATTATTTGCTCAAGCCATTTGACGACGACCAGCTCCGTGAAACAGTACAAAGGATTGAGAAGCGTTTCCTGACTCATAAGGACAAAGAGCCTGGCAAGCTTACCGGAAAACTTGCTGTGGAAGGCGACGGTGAAATTTTTTATCTTGAACCTAAAGAAATTTTGTACATATCAAGGGAAGAAAAATTCTCAAAAATCATTACGAAAACAAATGAATATGAAACGAAAACTCCGTTGAAGGACCTTGAGAGCAGGCTTCTTCCCTATTCGTTTTTCCGAATCCATAAAAGCTATCTAGTCAATCTTGATTATGTAACCCGCTTAACTCCCTGGTTCAACGGTGCTTATCAGCTGCAAATCGAAGGGCGAGAAGAAATGCTTTCTGTAAGCAGAAACTATGTAAAAGCTTTGAGAACAGAGCTTGAGTTATAGTAAATAGGATACAAACTTTGACTTTGATTAAAAGCATCTTTTTGGATGCTTTTTGTTTTTGGTTCAACCCTCTGTGCATTTCAATCAAGATTTCCAGCGTTTCAACCTGA
The DNA here is from genome assembly GCF_049588175.1 of Mesobacillus sp. Classification (GTDB taxonomy): domain Bacteria; phylum Bacillota; class Bacilli; order Bacillales; family Cytobacillaceae; genus Mesobacillus. The sequence goes on along the minus strand of NZ_JBAVFI010000302.1, from coordinate 2,973 downwards.
TATTTACGCATCTTGTTCACAAAATGTCCACATTTAACTGACTTCTTTTATAATTTATGTAAACGCATTCATTATAAAAAGAAGGAGGTTTCATATGTTTACATTTTTAGGCGGTATCGTACTTTTAATTGTCGGTTATTTCACGTATGGCAAGTTCGTTGAAAAGGTTTTTGGTGTTAATGAAGTCCGTTCAACACCCGCTTTCACTCATAAAGATGATGTTGACTACGTGCCAATGTCCACTTCTAAGAACTCTTTGATCCAGCTGCTTAACATCGCTGGTGTCGGTCCTATTTTCGGACCAATCATGGGCGCACTTTATGGCCCTGTTGCTTTCATCTGGATCGTTCTTGGTGCCATCTTTGCGGGTGCTGTCCATGACTACTTGACTGGAATGATTTCCATCCGTAACCGCGGCGCACACCTTCCAGAGCTTGCAGGTAAATTTTTAGGGAAATTCATGAAACATGTTGTTAACGCTTTTGCGATTCTTTTGCTGCTATTAGTTGGAACCGTTTTCGTAACGGCTCCCGCTGGTTTGCTCCATAACTTAATGGACGGAAAAGTAGCAATGGGAATCATCCTTGGTGCAATTTTTATTTACTACATTTTAGCGACGCTTCTTCCTGTTGATAAAATCATCGGCCGCTTATACCCTGTTTTCGGTGCATTGCTTTTGATCAGTGCAGTTGGAGTAGGTGCAATGCTTGTGATTACTGGAGCACCAATTCCTGAATTATCATTAACAAATTTCCACCCTGATAATGCAGCTATTTTCCCACTATTGTTCTTAACAATTTCTTGTGGCGCGCTTTCAGGTTTCCATGCTACACAGACACCAATCATTTCTCGTACTACGCAGAACGAAAAGCAAGGCCGCAAGATTTTCTACGGCATGATGATTGCTGAAGGAATCATCGCCATGATCTGGGCAGCTGCAGCTATGAGCTTATTCGATGGCTATAACGGCTTGAATGACCTTCTTGCAAACGGCGGACCAGCCGCAATCGTAAGCGAAGCTTCAACATTGATGCTTGGCGCTGTTGGCGGAACGCTTGCAGTACTGGGAGTTATCGTATTACCTATCACATCTGGTGATACTGCATTCCGCAGCGCGCGAATGATTATCGCTGATTACTTCAATTTTTCACAAAAGAAATTCACAAGCCGTCTTTGGATCGCGCTTCCGTTATTCGTTATCTCATTCGCTTTGACAAAGGTAGATTTCACAATCCTTTGGAGATACTTCTCATGGGCAAACCAATCGACTGCAGTCATCGCTCTTTGGGTAGCTGCAATGTATCTGTTCATTGCGAAGAAGAATTACTGGATTGCCATGATTCCTGGCATATTCATGACAATGGCGACCACTTCGTATATCATTAACGCTCCGATTGGATTCGGTCAATCACTCACTGTAGCCAATATTGGAGCTGCGATTATCACTGTAGCGATTACGGTCATCTTCTTCAACGCTGCTAAAAAAGCTCGTGCAAATAACGTCCAGCTTGATGAAGATGTGTCCAACTGGAACAGGGTGGCGTAATCATGAGTGGCTGCTGCAGTCCTAATTACCGCAAATCGGTCAATGAGAAGGAAGAGCAGGTCAATAACAAAGGGAAAGATCAGCTTCCCCTTTTCGCAAAAATAATCATCTTCCTTATATCTGCAGGAGGGCTGCTTGTAGCGTTCCTCACATATTAAGGCTTAGAAAGTGCACGCCTGCAGAGTCAGGCGTGCACTTTTACATCGATAGGAGGTTGAGATTGATATGAAAATTTTAATTGTAGGCGCCGGAGCGATCGGCGGTTATTTTGGCGGACGTCTTTTGGAAAAAGGCGAGGACGTTACGTTCCTGGTTCGTGAAAAACGCAGGCAGCAGCTCAAGGACAATGGCCTTATTGTTGAAAGTGTTCATGGAAATATGCACAACGCTGAGCCAAAGACTATTTTAGCTGGAGAAAATGCTGAGCCCTTTGATGTGATTTTAGTCTCTACCAAGTCTTATCATTTAGCGGGTGCGATGGAAAGCATTCGTCCCTATGTTGGCACCGAAACAATGATTCTGCCTTTGCTGAATGGCATTGCCCATCTGGATGCCTTGACCGAAGAATTTGGTGCGGAGAAGGTTTTGGGAGGGTTATGCTTTATTGAAACGACTCTGGACGAGAATGCCAGAGTGATACAGACAAGTCCAATCCATGATCTTGTTTTTGGTGAAAGGAACGGTGAACAAACAGAAAGGATTATGAAGCTTCAGGCGGTTTTTGAAAACACGAATGCAAACTTCCGCCTTTCGGATAACATCGAGCAGGAAATGTGGCACAAATACTTATTCATCACTTCGCTAAGCGGCATCACCTCTCTCTTCAGGTCCCCGATTGGACCGATCCGGGAACAGCCGCAAGGGATGGAAACAATCAAAAGCTTGCTGCATGAAACGATCAGCATCATGAAAAGCTTAGATGCACCGTTAGCACAACAAGTTCTAGAGGCGACCTTGGCGAGGATGAATGAAATCGGCTATAGCATGAAATCCTCTCTTCAGCGTGATATGGAAAAATCACTGCCAACAGAAGGCGACCATTTATTTGGCTACCTTTTAGATAAGGCCTCTAAGTCAAAGTTTCCCGCGGTGACTCTGTCAGCAATTTACGCTAATGTGAAAATATATGAAAAGAATCTTGGCTAACATATATGATGCCTGCTCCCTTACTGGGGCAGGCATCTTTATTTTCTATATTATTTAACCCCAGGAAACCAACCAGGTGTATTGACGATTGCCTGCCACAGCGGATCGGGTACAACAAGGCGAGCCTGGGCTCCAAGATCGATTTCCGTCTCAATTTCATCTTCCCTGCCGGTTTCTACTTTTTCAACCCAGTCTGGATCGATAATCAGTTCTCTGCCTAATGCAATCAATGGGACGCTTGTATCAAAAGCCTTTAGTACATCATCGGCACTGTAAAGTGA
>NZ_JBAVFI010000301.1:0-3639 GCF_049588175.1 Mesobacillus sp. | reverse complement strand
GTGCTATTCTTTGCACCGGAATGCAAAACGGCAACTTTAAATCCTTTTGCCTCGATATCAGCAATATAGGGATTATTTCCAGACACTTCAACAACAGATTTTCCATTAACTGCCTCCGCAACAATTTTCTTAACTGTCGCACTTTCAATTCCTTTCCCAATATGAATCGCTTTAGGTGCTGAATGCCTGACATACACATGACGGATTTTCACATTGTCCGCATGATTGTTGCCGCCAAACACCTTAATATCATTGCTTGCAGTAGTAAATCCGCTGACCTGGACATTATTGAAAATCACATTTCTCGAGCGATACTGGATCGCGATGACAGGCTCGTCCCCATAATCATATTGTGGGTCCCCGATGACATAAAAGTGATTCACTGCAACATTTTTATAGGCTGATACAACCATCGCGCGAGGGGAGGAATTCGCGTACAAATCAGTATGAATAGGCTTAATTGAAACAATATTGGCTGCTTTTATGTTGATCGCAGTTTTGGATTCCGGATCACTTTCTTTATGATGACCGATATGACGGAAATTATAGGAACGGTTATCGTTTAGTGATATATGTCCTATGATGACAACATTGTTCGCAGCAGATGATGTATGGTGGGCCTTAATTTCAATTCCGCCAAAACATCTTGCGCTGGAGTTGTTTAGAAGCCATACATTTCGGGAGCCGTCATCAATCTCGATACCATTAGAATTTGAGAACCCTTTTTTATGAGCCCTGCCGCTCGGATCACACATATGACAATTCGAAATAAATATATTATCACTATGATGAGTGGTGATGCCATCATCTCCAAAACCATAACCCGTAAGATTATCTAGCCAGATATATTCACTGCCTCCTCGAGCACGATAGCCGTCGCCATAATAGTTGTAAAGTGGGGAAGAAATATCAAAGCAATGAAGGCCAGGATTGATTCCTTCGACATCCTTCACCCAGCCAAATTTAACATTGGCATATAGCAGGCAGCTAGAGTGGTTGCCCCAAGTACTGGTCTTCTCGACGTTCCCAAAACGCTCTACATTCCAATCGAGAGTCATGCCTTTTACATAAATGTTCCGGTTTCCTGTCCGGTGATTGCGATTGGTTACAAGCCGCGTGCCTTTGGGTGCAGAATCATGGAGTTTTATGATCGTATTTCCTTTACCCGCACCAACTAGGGAGGTCCAGGAAGGGAGCTTGATTTCTTTTGTGACAAAGACACCTTCAGGAATGAGTACCTTTACCCGCCCCTTGCCAAGAGCCATCCGAAAAGCCTCGGTACAATCTGTTACTCCATCACCTACGGCTCCGAAATCCTCAATATGAACCTCTCGATTTATTTCGTTTAATAGATGATTATATTCATCGTTTAAAAGTTCGATCCATTCTGGATAGACGTTGCTGTTTTGATCGACGATCGTCTCATAATGTTCAAATTCGTCGAATGCTGATTTGGTCTGAGCAATCTTTCTTAAGGTCGCTCTGAAATTAGTGAATAAGGAGGATATTACAGTCGATGTCCTGGCAAGGGCAGGTGAATAATCCTTGCTCGCTTCAAGAAAAAGAGCCTTTGTTTCATTCACTATATCTTCTATATTTAAATTTTTCCCAGTAATTTTTGAGATTAGTTGCCCATTCTTTTTAGGGTCGTGTTTTCTGTCTAAATCGATCATCTTATTCCCACCTTTGTAAAACTGCTGCTATCAATATTATTTCCCGCTCTCATAGCGGATAACCTTTTTAAAAGGAATAAACAGTATTCTTTTATCTGTGAAATAAAATCAGGTATGATGATAATGTGTTTCATTTTTTGGAACAAGGCAATTATAGATTGGAAGCATTCTATTGATAGAGTGGGGGATTTGATTGATCACATTAGGACCACGAGTTTTAAAAACAGGGCTTGCCGTGGTGCTCGCATTATATATAACCAAATGGCTAGGCTTGGAACCTCCTGTATTTGCTGCGATTGCAGCTACATTTACGATTCAGCCCTCGATTTACCGATCCTGGAAACAAGTAATGGAACAATTCCAGGCGAATACTCTTGGGGCTATCATTGCTGTAAGCTCAATATACTTGTTTGGCAACAGCCCAATCGTCATCGGACTTGTGATGGTCATTGTCATTATCATAAGTTTAAAGCTTAAAATGGAAGGCTCGATTTCCTTAACATTGATTACAGTGTTAGTTATGATGAGCTCGCAGGAATACCAAGGGATTGTCGCGGCTGGAAATAAATTTATCATTGTCCTTGTAGGAATGGGGTCAGCATTTTTAGTCAATATCATCATCTCTCCTCCGAATTATAATAAAAATTTCACCGAAAAAATGGATTCAAGCTTCAGGACCATGTCTTTGCTGATAAGGACTGCAATATCGAATGAATTGACTGAAAAAACATTTCAGGCCCAATGGAGCCATCTTAAGAAGGATGTAACTAAATTAGAAGATCTATATAAAATCCTTGATGAGGAACGTGAAAAAATATCGAAGCTTAAATCGTTAGATGTCCGGGAAATAGTCGTCTTTAAACAAATGCTGGCCTGTCTGCATCAGGGCCTTAAGCTTCTCGATATCATTGAAGACCATTTTTTCCAGAGTCGGCCAGAACAAGAAGAAACGAGGGAGTTCGATCAACATCTTGAAGAATTAATCAATTATCATGAAATGATATTGCTAAAATATACTGGAAAAATTAAAGAAATCGAAAACGCAGATTTACTTGAAGAGAGTGGTCAGTTTCTCGAAGGAATCATGGAGGATACCTTTTATGAAAGAGAACATAAACTTCGCCTTGTAATCATTGGCTCAGTTATTTTTGATTATGCATTTCAGCTAGAACGCTTGAATGATTTGATTGATCAATATCGCAAGAAAAAACAGCATGTTGAAAAAGCAAACTTAAGAACAATTTTAAAGAACCCAAGGGTATTATTGAAAAAATGAGGGCCAGTATAGTCCTCATTTTTCTTTTCTTATCAAACAAATAATTTTTTCACAACAACAAAAATTGCATATGTATTTCTCTGTAAATATCTTAAAATTAGAGACGGTCTTTTTTATGGCGCTTCTGTTCGATGGATAGAAAAGGATTATATACCTATAAAAAACATCTATACCAAATCTTTTTTTTTTCATATAATCATTTTTATTATGCCTGAGGAGAACTAGCTTTCATGACTACACAGACCTACACACAAAATGAACTGATCCATAAAAATGAGAATAAATATTTTTGGATTGTATTATGTATTAGTATTGTATCTTATCTTCTTTTTGCTTTATCGGTTGTTGGACTTCTCATCATCTTGGCGTTTTTGACGGTCTCGCTTTTACTTCATGCCTTGATGATCGGCCACATTCGGTTGAATGGTGTAAAAATTGGTGTGAATCAATTTCCGCTTATTCATAGTACGGTTGAAGAGCTATGTGTAAAGATGGACTTCAAACAAATGCCGGATATCTATGTTATACAGTCAGGTGGTGTACTTAACGCTTTTGCGACTCGTTTTTTTGGCCGTAATATGGTGGTCGTTTACTCCGAGATCTTTGACCTTGTGGAACAAGGGGCTGAAGATGAGCTTAATTTCATTCTTGCTCATGAACTTGCCCATATTAAACGGAATCACCTTGGTA
>NZ_JBAVFI010000300.1:0-1827 GCF_049588175.1 Mesobacillus sp. | reverse complement strand
GTACGACGACTTGTGCGTCAAGAATTTATTTTTTCTCAGATGAAGTGATTGCGAAGATTTGCAAGGAACATCCCGATGCCGCTATGATTTATACAGATTCGCTGATCTATAAATTTAGGACGCTTGCAGAAATCATCGCACACCTTGATAGCCCAGTGGAACAGCAAATGGCTTTTTATTTGCTGAAACTTGTTCAGGAGAACGGGAACGCCTCGATGAATCAGACTGCATTTTCCAAGTACATTGGCACTTCCCGAATTACCGTGAACAAAATCATTCAGAAATGGAAACAAAGAAATTACATAGAGCTTCATAAACGTGAGATTGTGATAAAGGATTTTGATAAAATCAGGGCTATCGCAAGCAATGCACAACAGTAATAGAATAATAGGATTACATGCTCAGCCAACCAGGTTTCTTAAGAAATCTGGTTTTTTTATGTAGTATTTCCGTTTCTGTATGTCAACGACCCCTGCGTCCTGCCATTGTTTGAGGACTTTATATACAGTAATGCGTGTGAGTCCTGTGCAGCAGGCGAGATCCTGCTGGCTGATTGGAATTTCGTAATTTTTGAATTCGTCACAGATGTTGTGGAGCAGAACAGCTAGTTTTTGTTCTGATGTAAGCGCATTCAAATTTATCCGATCTAAAAGGATTTTCATTTTATGGATGACGCTTTTGGAAAAGAGTTTGAAGAGTTCTGGATGGGCGATCATAAGTTTCCTGAATTCGTCTGAAGAGAAGTGATAGACGACGGAATCCTTGACAGCGATTGCGGTAGTGAAATGTGTGTTTTGATCAAGTGACTGAACGCCCAACAACTGGTTTGGGATGACGATGTTCAGCATATTTTCTTTTCCAGTGGCTGTTTCAGTGACAATTCGTACTAACCCTTTATGCAGGTAATAAAAACCTTCGCCGTTGTTTCCTTGCTGATAAATGTATTCCTTTTTCCTGAAAAATTGGCGAGTTCCGTATTTTAGATACGCCTCCCAATGGAATACATCCTCATAAACCGTAACCATACCATTACCTCCCAAAATCAATTTTGGATTTGAAGCTTTGCCATGATTGCTAATTACTATAATCATAGGTGAAATAAGGCATAATTTCTACGATAAGTTAGATAATTTAGACTTTTAAGAAAACTATTTTTAAAAAAACGTTAAATAGGCTACAGTTACGTTCAAAATTTAGTATTACAATTCAAATTGAATTTTCAATTAATTTTATCAGGAGGGTGTATATGGGAATTAGGACTGGGGCTCAATATATCGAAGCAGTTAAAGCACGTAAACCTGAGGTTTGGCTTTCTGGAAAGAAAGTAGAAAATTTGTTTGAGGAGCCGGTGTTCAAGCAGCCGATTCTTGAAATCGCAAGGCTGTACGATATGCAGCATGATCCGGCATTCCAGGATAATATCACTCATGTGTGCGAAGAGACAGGGGAGAGAGTCAACAACTCGTTCCTTGTTCCCAAGAGCTATGAGGATTTGGTAAAACGCCGCAACGTATTCGAAGCTTATGCAAAAGCAACCTTCGGCCTGATGGGAAGAACACCTGATTTCTTGAACGTTGTTGTGACTTCCATGTACTACAATTCTTGGTTCTTTGAAAAATACAATAAAAACTGGGCAGAGAATGTCCGCAACTATTATAAATATCTACGCGATAACGATATCTTCCTAACTCATGCGATTATCAACCCACAAAACGACCGCAGCAAGAACTCCCACGAACAGAAGGACGAGTTTACACATCTTGGCGCAGTGAAGGAAACACCGGATGGATTGGTCGTAAGGGGAGCAAAAATGCTTGCGACACTTGC
>NZ_JBAVFI010000299.1:0-1692 GCF_049588175.1 Mesobacillus sp. | reverse complement strand
CGTCTTCAGTGGTGGTTGATGTACCAATTGTTACTTCTGCTTCGTAAGTTTTCCCTGCGTTTGTAAGATACTCCGCTACTTTGGTTGACTCTCCTAAACAGATGGGCAAGACTCCTTCCACACTTGGATCGAGAGTCCCTGTATGACCGATGCGTTTCATTCTCAATATTTTTCGCAACTTAAAGACGCAATCGTGTGATGTCATCCCTTGTTCTTTCCATAGCGGAAGAATGCCATTTTGCATTCGTTCCCACTCCTTTTACATATGTAATTTAGAAAAAGCCTGCTTATAAAAAGCAGACTTCTTTTTGTTACTCAGTTTCTTCAGTTGTATCGTTAATCTGTCTTAGTAAAGTGTCAATTTTATTACCGTAAGCAGATGACTCATCAAATTCAAACATAAGCTCTGGTGTCTTACGCAATCGAATTCGTTGGCCAATTTCTGTACGGATAAATCCTTTAGCTTTAGCTAAACCTTTTAACGTTTCTTGACGTTTTCTATCATCACCTAGAACAGTAATATAGACCGTTGCTTGTTGTAGATCACCAGTAACTTCGACGTCTGTTACAGTGACAAACCCAATGCGGGGATCTTTAAGTCTGCGAGCAATAATTTCGCCAAGTTCTTTTTTCATTTGTTCTGCTACTCGATTTGAGCGATTCGCCATGATGGCTTCACCTCTGTTCTATCTATAAATGTTCACGGATGGTTTCAGTTCGTTCCCACTCTGGATTTGATTCCAGGTAGTGAATGGCATGAGTTAACTCGCGATCACTTGCATCAATGGATGATGCAACACAAACAATCGCAATGCGAGTCCTTTGCCATAAATCCTGGTGATCAATCTCAGAAATCGATACATTAAACTTTTGCTTCGTTCGAGTAAGCATGCGCTGCAGAACAGCGCGCTTCTCTTTTAACGAATGCGACGTCGGAATGATAAACTCGCATTCCGCGTAGGCAATCATTTACGTTTAATTTCTTCCATTACGAATGCTGCAATAATGTCGCCTTCTTTGACATCATTGTAGTTTTTCACAGTAATACCACATTCATACCCACGTGCCACTTCTTTTACATCATCTTTGAAGCGTTTTAGTGATTCTAACTCGCCTTCAAATACGACAATGCTGTCACGGATAACACGAACGCCACTATCTCGGCTAATTTTACCTTCTGTTACATAACTTCCGGCAATCGTACCGATTTTCGTAACTTTAAACGTTTCACGAACTTCAGCCTGACCGATAATTTTTTCTTGGAATTCAGGATCAAGTAAGCCAGTCATTGCCGCTTCAATTTCCTCAATTACTTTATAAATTACACGGTGCAGACGAATGTCTACTCCTTCAGCTTCAGCTGCACGTTTTGCATTGGTATCAGGTCGTACGTTGAAACCAATTACAATCGCATTGGAAGCTGAGGCAAGTGAAATATCTGATTCAGTAATCGCACCAGCACCAGTATGAATGATACGTACGTTAACACCTTCAACGTCAAGTTTCATCAGAGATGCGGCCATTGCTTCAACAGAACCTTGTACGTCTGCTTTTACAATTAGGTTTAATTCTTTCATTTCACCTTGCTTCATTTGATCAAATAGATTATCAAGCGTTACTCGAGTTTTTTCAGAGCGTTGAGCTTGAAGAGCAGTAGATGCACGCGATTCCCCAACTTGACGGGCTGTTTTC